>JALRFG010000050.1 GCA_023253795.1 Methylocystis sp. | reverse complement strand
CCCAACCTCCAGCATGTCGCCGTTAATGTCGAGCACGGTGATCTCGGCGTCGGCGGCGACTTTTTTCGCGATGCGGAAAGCGACGTCGCCGGTGCCGCCCGCCACATCCAGGTGACGGAAGTCGCGTTTGCCGCGCGGGTTGATCTTGCCGACAAGAATATCTTTCCACAGACGGTGCAGGCCGCCCGACATCAGATCGTTCATCACATCGTAGCGACGCGCCACTTTGTGGAAAACATCGTCGACGAGAACCTGCTTCTCCGACAGGGGAACCTCGGAATAGCCAAAATGGGTCGAGGAGTCGTGGTCGGGACGGGGGTCGGTCATGGATCGCTCGCAGGACGGGAAAAGTCGCGGATGGTATAGCCCCTCGCGGCGGTCATGGCTACGGGCGACAGATTAACCATTCCGCGCCTGAGACCCGGCCATCCTTCGCCGCCCCGCCCCTGTTTATTCGCCGCGCCCGATGCTAGAAACCGCTGCGCCGCCGGAAGGGCGGCCAGCGGGGCGCCCGCCAGGCCGCGCCGCACGCTTTTTCCAGAATGGACGGTTGAATGTCTGATACCCTCGATGTGCTCGGCATCGGCAACGCCATCGTCGACACCCTTTCCCGCGCCGGAGACGACGCTCTGGTCGACCTTGGGCTCGCCAAGGGCGGCATGGCGCTGGTCGACGAGGCGCGCGCCGCCGCGCTGTATGAAAAAATGGGCCCGACCACAGTGATCTCCGGCGGCTCGGCCGCCAACACCATGGCGGGACTGGCCAGCCTTGGCCGCCGCGCCGGCTTTGTCGGCAAGGTGAAGAACGACGACGCCGGCCGCGAGTTCAGCCATGATATCCGCAAGGCGGGCGTCGCTTTCGACACGCCGGCGGCGACAGACGGCGCCGCGACGGCGCGCTGCCTGATCTTCGTGACGCCGGACGGCCAGCGCACGATGAACACCTTTCTCGGCGCCTGCCAGGCGCTGGCTCCCGAGGATATCGACGAAGCGCGCGTCGCGGCGGCGAAAGTTCTCTATATGGAAGGCTATCTCTGGGACCCGCCGGGCGCCAAACAGGCCTTTCTCAAAGCAGCGAAAATCTCGCGCGCCAAGGGACGCAAGGTCGCGCTGTCGCTCTCCGACTCTTTCTGCGTCGATCGCTATCGCGGCGAATTTCTGTCGCTGATCCGCGACCGCGTCGTTGACATCGTCTTCGCCAATGAAAGCGAATTGCACGCGCTTTACGAAACCGCCGATTTCGATACGGCTTTGACGGCGCTGCGCGGCGAAAAGGATTTGCTCGGCGTGGTGACGCGCTCGGAAAAGGGCTGTGTGGTGGCGAGCGCCGAAAGCGTCGTCGCGGCACCGGCTTTTCCGGTCGAATCCGTTGTCGACACCACCGGCGCCGGCGACCTCTTCGCCGCCGGATTCCTGGCCGGCTACACGCAGGGACTGCCGCATGAGCGCAGCGCTGCGCTGGGCGCCCTTGCGGCGGCGGAAATCATTTCCCATGTCGGCGCGAGGCCGCAGAAGGATCTTTTGCAACTTGCCCGCGACAACGGGCTTGTCGCCTGACGCGCGAAACCACTGGAGGAAACGCATGCGTTCTATCTCGAAATTCTTCGCCATTGCCCTCGCCGCCGCCACACTGACGGCTGCGACGACGATGACCACGCCGACGCTCGCGCTCGACAATAAAACGCTGACGGCGTCGGGCCTGACGATCATCGACAACAAGGTCGGCTCCGGCGCGTCGCCGAAGATCGGTCAGACGGCGGTCGTGCATTACACCGGCTGGCTGTATCAGGACGGCAAGAAGGGCAAGCAGTTCGACAGCTCGCGCACCCGCGGCGAGCCCTTCGAATTCCCGCTCGGTCAGGGCAAGGTTATTCCCGGTTGGGACGAAGGCGTCGAGACGATGAAAGTCGGCGGCAGACGCACGCTGATCGTGCCGCCGCAGCTTGGCTATGGCGCGGCGGGCGCCGGCGGCTCCATTCCGCCGAATTCAACGCTGCTCTTCGACGTTGAGCTTCTCGACGTGAAGTAACGAAAGCGCGATATTTCGCTTTGAAACGCCGGTCGGGCCCAGCGGCCCGGCCGGTTTTTTTATGTGGATCAGAAGGGCTGTTCCGACATTTCCTCGGCTTCGAAGACGACAAGATCCGCCTCTGGCTCCGGCGCGGCTTCTATCTTCGGCGGCGGACCCTTCGCCAGCCAGACAACGCCGGCGAGCGCCACAAAGACAACCGCGCCAAAAAAGAACGCGTCGTCCAGCCCCATCAACAACGCCTGCTGACGCATGGTTTTGGCGACCTGCGCATGCGCAATTGTTTCGCTCATCCCCAAGGACTGAAATTTATCCAGCAACGCCTGAAGCACATCGAGAGATGGAAAGCGCCGTCCGCCGAGTTGATCGGCGAGTCCAAGCTGATGGAAAGGCGCACGCCGGAATTGCACCACCGCCTGAGAGGTGATGCCGTAAGCGCCAAACGCCGTGCGCAGCATCGTTAATTCTTCCGCCGCGCGGATCAGACGCGCGCCGCTCAGGCCTTGCACGCCCAGCGCGGCGGTCGGCGCAAAAAATGTCGCCAGAAATAAGCCAAAAAACGCCATTGGCGTAGCGATCTGATCGAAAGAAGCGGTTTTGTCGTAGAGGCCAAGCCATGTCAGCGTCACGGCGAAACCGATGAAATTGATGCAGCACACGAGCCGTAAATCGACGTCGCGAACAAGCTCATGCACGAAAATGATAAGCGGCGCCGCCAGCAGGGCCATGGTCAGATAAACAACGCCCGCCAGCGAAGAGGTGTAACCCAGCAAGGTCTGCAACTGGCCGACAAACACCGACAGCGTGCCCTGAATCACCAGAAAGCCGACAACGGAGCACAGCATGGCGACGGCATAATTACGCTTGGCGAAGAGCCAGAGATCAAGCACCGGCTGCCGCTCGCCAAGCTCCCAAAAAATGAAAACCGGCAGGACCACCACCACAATCAGCAGCAGGGTGATCAGAACGGGAGAGCCAAACCAGTCGAAATCATTGCCCTGATTGAGAATGGTCTGCACCAGCAGGATCAGCGTTCCCAGCAGGATAAAACCCACCAGATCGAAACGCGCGAAGCGGCGCGGCGTCGCCCGTCCATACAATAGCGCGCCAACAATCGCCGCAATTGGCAGGCCGAAGAGGATGTTTGAATAAAACAGCATCCGCCAGTTGAAATATTCCGCCCAGAAACCGCCCATGAAGACGCCAAGCGTGAAGGGCGCCATACTGATCACGCCCCACAGCGCAGCGCCATAGCCGCGCCGATGCTCAGGAAACTCGGCAAGTGACAGGCCCTGGCCAAGCGGAATGATGACGCCGCCGACAAGACCGAGCGCCAAACGCATCGGCACGAAGAACCAGATCGTTTCACTGGTCGTACAGAGGAAAGAGGCTGCGGCGTAGATAAGAAAAGCGATGACATAAACGCGCCATTCGCCGAAACGCGCCGCGAGAACCCGCGCAATCGGCAGGCCCAGCACGATCCCCATCATATGATCGGTGGTGCCCCAGGTGCCGAAACTCGGATTGACGCCCTGAAGACTCCCCGCCGCATATGGCACCAGAATCGTGTAGCCGGGCACATTGGATAGCGCGATCACATTTCCGGCCGCCAATACGATGTTCAGCAGCAGAAAGCGCCAGCCGGTCAGCTTCGCGTCGACGTCGGTCATATCGACCTCTTAACATCGTCATAGCGAAATTCGCAGCGTTTTTCTTATCCGCTCTCGCGCAAGCGTGCGGACTTCCGGCCGTCAACGCGCAAGGGACTAAAATTGCACAAATCGGTTCGTAAAATCCGATAATTATTGCGACAACTGCGCATACGCGTGAAATGACGATTGGCAAAGCGGAAGCCTGCCGCTAGAGACGTCGTCGTCATATGGTCCGCCGCAAAAGGCGGCGTCATAGGCGATATTGCGCAGGCCGGAGCCGATTCGATCGGCGGCCGTCCGGATTTCAGACATCACTATCAAGAAAGAGGAGCCCTTTATGGCGAAAGATATCGACGGTTCGGAAATTGGCGTTGGACTTCCGCGCAAATTGCTGGCCGAATTCCTTGGAACATTCTGGCTGGTGTTTGGCGGCTGCGGCAGCGCCGTGATCTCGGCGGCCTTTCCTGAACTTGGCATCGGCTTCACCGGCGTCGCCCTCGCCTTTGGTCTGACCGTTCTGACCGGCGCCTACGCCTTCGGTCCGGTCTCGGGCGGCCATTTCAATCCGGCGGTGTCGCTCGGCCTCGCGGCCGCCGGCCGCTTCTCCTGGAAAGAGCTTGGCCCCTATTGGGTGGCGCAGGTGCTGGGCGCGATTGCGGCGGCGGGCGTGCTCTATGTCGTCGCCTCCGGCAATATCGACTTCTCGCTCGCTAATGGTTTCGCCTCGAACGGCTATGACGAGCATTCGCCGGCCGGCTACACGCTCAAGTCCGGCTTCATCGTCGAGGTCGTGCTGACCGCGATCTTCCTGATCGTGATTCTGGGGTCGACCGAGGGCCGCGCGCCGGCAGGTTTTGCGCCCATCGCCATCGGTCTGACGCTGACGATCATCCATCTGGTCTCGATCCCGGTCACCAACACCTCGGTCAATCCGGCCCGCTCGACGGGTCAGGCGCTGTTCGTCGGCGGCTGGGCGATGGCGCAGCTCTGGATGTTCTGGGCCGCTCCGCTGATCGGCGGCGTGGTCGGCGGCCTGCTGCACCGCATTGCGCTGGCGGACGACTGAGACCTCCAGATCTCCCCCGGGGAGTTGAAAAATCACGCGGGCCCGGTCCAATAGACCGGGCCCGTTTTATTTAACCGCCGCCGTGAACGCTGACGGAGAGACGTTCGATGCCTCACAAAACCAGCAAAATGATCTTTGCTGCGCTCGCCATGCTGATGCTGGCGACGCGGCTGGCGGCGGCTGACGCCCGTCTGCTGGGACGCTGGCGGGTGACGGTGATCCATGGCGCCGCCCATTTCGATCCGGCTAAAACACTCGTCGAATTTGCCGCAAATGGCCGTTTCGCCTCGACAATCGGCTGCAACCGGATTTTCGGCGCGCCAACGCTCAAGGACGGGGCCATCTCCTTTGGCGGGATGGGCGTGACCCGCCGCGCCTGCCCTGGCCCGCTCGCCGGGACCGAAACCGCTTATCTCGCCGCACTGGAGGCGACCCGCACCTACAGCCTGACCGGCTCAAACCTCGCCTTATTCGGGGAAGGCGGCGACCGGCTGGTCACCCTGACGCGGACGAAATAGGCGGCGGTAAATTTTTTCTGAAAATTTCGCGCAACGCGGGAACCATTCGGCAGGTCGAACGTTATCCCGACGTCCAAACTTGTGTAACAGGTCAACTTTAACGCCCGGGTTCGTCCCGGGCGTTTCTTTTTTGGCCCCCCTGTCGTTCCCCGCCCCGATCGCCTGTTTCCGGGCGCCCGCGCTTCGTCTAGATTCGGACAGTCCCCCGTCGGAGCCGACCATGTCCGGAGATATTCTCGTTGAGACAACCGACGGCGTTCTCTGCCTGACCTTTAATCGTCCAGAGAAGAAGAACGCCCTCAATCGCGACATGTATCGCGCCCTGATCGAGGCGCTGATGGCGGCGGGACGCGACGATACGATCCGCGCCGTGGTCTTCGCCGGCGCCGGCGGCGATTTCACCGCCGGCAATGATCTCGCCGATTTCCGCGACGACCTCGACGATATCGAAGCCTTTCCGGCGCTGCATTTCGTTCGGATGCTCGCCGTCTTTGAAAAGCCCATGGTCGCGGCGGTGAGCGGCGACGCCATCGGCGTTGGCGCAACGCTGCTCTTTCACTGCGACCTTGTCTACATTGCGCCCGAGGCGCGGTTGCGAATGCCCTTCATCGATCTCGGCCTTGTGCCGGAAGCCGGGGTGAGCCTGTTGGCGCCCCAGCGCCTCGGCATGGCCCGGGCGGCGCAATATCTGCTGCTCGGCGAGCCTTTCTCGGGCGAGGACGCGTTTCGCATCGGCCTCGCCAATGCGCTCGCGCCGGCGCCGCAGCTTGTCGAACGCGCCCGTGACGCAGCGCGACGCCTCGCCGCTAAACCCGCACAGGCGCTGATCGATTCGCGTCGCCTGCTGCGTGGCGATCCAGCGAAATTACGCGCGCAGATCGACGCCGAAGCGCAGCTTTTCGCTCGCGCGCTGGCGACGCCCGAGACGCGGGCGCGACTGGCGGCTTTTTTCTCTCGCGCCTGACAGGAAAAGCCAGATGTGCGGGCGTTTTGCGCTGAGCTGCGAACCTGAGGCGCTTCGCCAGACGTTCGGCTATGAGGAACGGCCCAATTTTCCGCCGCGCTATAACATCGCCCCGACGCAACCGATCGCCATCGTCACCGGCGGCCGCGATACGATGGGAGAGTTTCGACGCCATTTCCAGCTTGTGCGCTGGGGATTCCTTCCCGGCTTTGTGAAGGACACGCAAAACTTTCCCTTGCTGATCAACGCCCGCGCCGAAACCGCCGCTGAGAAAGCGAGCTTTCGGAACGCGCTGCGGAGACGACGCTGTCTCATTCCTGCCGACGCCTATTACGAATGGTTGCGGTTCAAGATCGACGGCAAGACGGCGCGGCGCGCGTTTCTGTTTCGACGCGCAGACGGCGAACCTATGGGCCTCGCCGGATTATGGGAGCCCTATCTCAGCCCCGATGGATCGGAGATCGACACCGCCTGCATTCTCACGACAGAAGCGAATGGCGCGACAGTCGCGATTCATGAGCGCATGCCGGTCATCATCGAACGCAAGAATTTTGCGCGCTGGCTGGATTGTGACGCCGTTGATGTGCGCGAAGCGGCGACGCTCATGAAACCCATTGATGAAGATGCGCTGACATTTTTTGAAATCGGTCCGGCGATCAATAAAGCGACGGCGATGGGCCCTGACGTGCAGGCGCCGCTACAACGACCAATGGTCTAGGCAAAATCGTTAAAGCAATTTTCCGGGATTAAGAATTCCAGCCGGATCAAGCGTCGACTTGATCGCGCGCATGAGATCCAGCGCGACCGGATCTTTCACCTGCTTCAGCAAATCGCGTTTGAGAACGCCAATCCCGTGCTCGGCGGAAATAGAGCCGCCAAATTCCTGTACAAGTCCGTGCACAATGGCGTTGATCTCGGCGCGCTGCGCAAGAAACGCCTGTTTGTCGCCGACCTTAGGCTGCGAAACATTATAATGCAGATTACCATCGCCCATATGACCGAAGGGAACCGGCCGCGCAGCGGGAAAAGCTTCGCCAAGACGCTGCGCGGCCGTCTTGATGAAGTCGGGAATCTGATTCACGGCGATGGAGATATCATGCTTGATCGACCCGCCTTCGCGCTTTTGCGCCTCTGACAGGCTTTCACGCAATTTCCATAAGGCCGCCGCCTGATCAAGCGAATGCGCCAGCGTGGCGTCCGCCACATAGCCCTGCGCCAGCGCCTCTTCAAATATATGCGCGGCGAGCGTATCGACGTCCCGGTCTGCGAAACCCGCCAGCTCAACCAGCGCATACCAGCGATGCGGCGCAGCCAGCGGATCGCGCGCGCCGGGGATGTGTTGCGTCACAAAATCGATTCCCAGACGCGGGATCAGCTCAAAGGCCTGCAACGCCGGACCGGCGCGCTCCTTGATGAAAGCAAGCAGCGACAACGCCTGTGACGGATCGTTCATACCGACAAAAGCGACAGCATGTCCGCACGGACGTGGATAAAGCTTCAGGGTTGCGGCGGTGATGACGCCAAGCGTGCCTTCCGAGCCGATGAACAGGCGCGTCAGATCGTAACCGGTGTTGTCCTTGCGCAATTTACCGAGCGTCGACAACAGACGCCCGTCGGCGAGCGCCACCTCAAGACCGAGAACGAGATCGCGCATCATGCCATAAGCGAGCACATGAACGCCGCCGGCGTTGGTGGCGATATTGCCGCCAATTGTGCAACTTCCCTCCGACGCGAGTGAAAGCGGAAAATAGCGATTGACCGAAGCCGCCGCTTCCTGCGTTTCCCGAAGCGTTACGCCGGCTTCAACCGTGAGCGCATCGGAAGACGGATCAATCTCGCGAATAGCGCGCAGACGTCGTAGCGAGAGAATGATTTGGTGGGCGCTGGCGTCAGGCGTTTGACCGCCAACAAGGCCGGTGTTGCCGCCCTGCGGCACGACCCCGATTTTATGCGTGTGACAAAAGGCGAGAAACGCGGCGACTTTTTCGGGCGTTTCAGGCTCAACCATACACAGGGCGCGGCCATGATATTGGCCGCGCGGTTCGGACACATATGCGCCCAGATCCGCCGGATTTTCTATTACAGCAGACCGTCCGACAATCGTCGTTAGACGATCAATCGTTGTGGGCGCGTCGAACCGATCAGACGTTAATGTCAGCGCGTGCGCCCTTTTCCACCAATGCTCATCAGTGCGGGTAACGTTTGCGAACGTCTCTCTTACGAGCATAAACATACGAGCGCGCCGCCGCCGGGGCACTCATGAGGACGACACTACACAATGTTGCGGCGATTAGCGCAGTCATCATGACACATCTCCTTCCAGCTCACGGAAACCAAAGCGGTTTCTTATTACGCAGGACACATCGCAAATCCTATGCCCGTTTTTGGATTCGTCAACCGGCTTTATGAGCCGCCTACCCAAAACGCGCTTTTATCCCGCCCGATGCGACATTTTCGGCACAGCATCCTTTCTCGCATCTTAAGGAAAACCGCCGATTCCGCGGGAAACTCAGCCTAACAGCCGCCGGCGGCCGGATTTTTTCTCATTCGCGCGGCGAAAAATCGCGACGATTTCCAGGTGTGGAGAGAAGCGAAACTGGTCGATCGGCGTGAGTTCGTCTGTGGAATAGCCGCCGTCGCGTAAAATTGCGGCGTCGCGGCAAAAACTTTGTGCATTGCAAGATACGGCAATCACGAGCGGCACGCCGGCCTTCGCCAGCTCGGCCGCTTGCGCCGCAGCGCCAGCGCGCGGTGGATCGAAAACCACGCAATCGAAGCCGGCGAGCTCCTTCGCCGTGAGCGGACGCTCGAAAAGATCGCGGCTTTCCGCCTGCACCGGACGCAGACCGCGCGCGCCGCGCACCGCCGTCTGCAAAGCGTCAATCGCCGGCGCGCTGCTGTCATAGGCCGACACCGCCGAAAATTCTGCGAGCCTGAGAGCGAAAGCGCCCACGCCGCAAAACAGATCGGCGACGCGCTTGGCGCCCTTCGCGCCCGCTAGTACGCGAAGCGCGATCGCCGCCTCTCCCGCCTGCGTCGCTTGAAGGAAGGCGCCGGGCGGCAAAGGCGTACGTATGCCCCCCACATCGACGCAAGGCATACGCCCGAGCGCGACAAGGCGACCGTGATTGGTCAGGCGCGCAAGATCGAGCGTCTTCGCCGCAGCGACCAGCGCCGCGCTTTCCGCATCGGTCAGCGGGCCGGCGCCGCGCAGATCGACATCAAGTCCGTCCAGTGTAGCGGTAATGGCGATATCAAGCGGCTTGCCGCGCGTCGCGAGCGCAGCCGCAAGGATACGCGCCGCCACAGGCGCGCCGGCCAGCTCCGGCGTCAACAACGGACAGGCTTCGATCTCAATCAAACGATGCGACCGCGCCGCCATGAAGCCGACGCGCGTCTCCTCCTGCTCGAAACGCGCATGAAAGGTGACGCGACGGCGACCGGCGCCATGCGCATCGATCAGCGGACCAACCGGAAAATCCAGACCGGCGTTGCGCAAAGCGGTTTCGACGAGACTGCGTTTCCAGCCGATATAGGCCTCTGATCGCAGCGTCTGCACAGCGCAGCCGCCGCAATCGCCAAAATGATCGCACATCGGCGCAATGCGATCAGGCGACGGCGTAACAAGCTTGACCAGCCGCGCGTGATCGCCATCAATTTCTGCGCCGACTGTTTCGCCGGCCAGCGCATAGGGAACGAAGACGCGTCGTCCCTCACATGTTGCGATCCCTTCGCCACGCGACCCCAGACGATCAATCAATAATTGTTTCATTTGCGCGCCGCATGAAGGAGAAACTCACGATTACCGTCGCCACCCGCAATTGGGGAGGGGATCACGCCTGAAACCTGCCAGCCAAGCTCGCCCAGCGCATCAACAACCCGCGCGCAGGCGTCGGCATGGATTTTTTCATCGCGTACGACGCCCTTTTTTGTCGCGCCGCGGCCGGCTTCAAATTGCGGTTTGACCAGCGCGACAAGCTCCGCCGAGCGAGCGGCCAGCGATGTCATCGACGATAGCAGCGTGGTGAGCGCAATGAAACTGGCGTCGACGACGACAAGAGACGGCGGCTCAACCAGACGATCCGCCGCAAGCGTGCGTATGTCCTGCGCTTCCAGAGAGGTCACGCGGGGATCGCTGCGCAATCTTGGATGTAATTGATCGCGACCGACATCGACCGCCACGACATGCCGCGCGCCTTTCGCCAGCAGCACATCGGTGAAGCCGCCGGTCGAGGCGCCGACATCGAGACAATAGCGACCTGTCGGATCGACAGAAAAATGCGTCAGCGCATGATCAAGCTTGACGCCGCCGCGCGACACCCAGGGATGCGGCGCCGATGCGACGATCTGCGCCGTCTCCGCGACCGGGGTCGACGGCTTTGTCACAAGGCTGCCATCGATGCTGACAAGTCCAGCCTCAATGGCCGCTCGCGCTTTGGCGCGGCTTTCAAAGAAGCCAAGCTCATGCAAGATCAGGTCGGCGCGTTTCGTCGTCATCACTCGCCCGATTGAAGCAGCACGCCGGCGCGCCGCGCGCTTTTCAGAAACAGCCCAAAGGCTGTAGCGGCCGCCGCGAACATCACCAGATCAATTGCAAAGCCCTGCGCCAGAAGATCCCAGCGGATTTGATGGTGGATCAACACGCCACGCAGGCCTTCGAACACATAG
>JALRFG010000004.1:13353-35605 GCA_023253795.1 Methylocystis sp. | reverse complement strand
CTTTGATTCTGGAGGCGCCAAATGACCACCGCACGCAAACTCCTTGTCGCCGGACTGGCCGCTGCGACATTTTCCGGCCTTCTGCTGTCAACAACGCCCGCCGCCGCCTGGGGGCGCGGCTGGGGCGGCGGCGGTTGGGGACGTGGCGGCGGCTGGGGACGCCCCGGATGGGGTGGCGGCTATGGCCGAGGCGGTTGGGGCCGAGGCGGCTGGGGTCGTCCCGGCTGGGGTTACGGCGGCTGGCGACGTCCCGGATGGGGCTATGGCGGCTGGGGCGGCGGTTATGGCGGCTGGGGCGGAGGCTGGGGTGGCGGCTATGGCGGCTGGGGCTATGGCGGCGGCGGCATGCTCGCCGGCATGGCGCTGGGCGCAATGGCGGCCCAGAATTCCTATGGCTACGGCTATGGCGGCTACGGCCAACCCTATTACGGCTATGCGCGCCCCTATCGTCGAGCGCGTCTATGCGTCGCCAACCAGGCGCTGTACGATGACTGGGGCGATTTCATCGGTTATCGCCGCGTGCGCATCGCCTGCTAAGGCGGAGTCGTCTATACTTTCGGGGAGCCTGAAGCCGAAAGGTTTCGGGCTTCTCATCCGCGAATGCGAGCGCCTATGACCAAATCGGCGACAGACGACGCAGCAATCGATGAACTGGCCGCCGCGCTCGACGCCATTCTGACCGAGCTCGTCGAATATCGGCTCTCGCGTCCCGGAAAAGCGGACCGCCTGCGTCTTGTCGCCGTCCCGTCATCGGAAGAAGAAAGGCGCGCTGCGCTTTTCAGTCAGATCGCCGTCGATCCGTTCGAAGGATCTCTGCTCTATACGCTGCGCGGAGTCGGCGAGGCGCTCTTCGCCTTCGGCGGCACACGCCTGATGCGCAATATTCTACTGGAAGTGGCCGGCCGCGATGCGGAAAACGAGCCGCAGCGGCTCAGCGTCACCGATCGGCAATGGGACGGAATCGGCGCGGAGGGCGATCGCTGGTTCGCCTGATTATCCTGCGCGCGCGGATGACCAGTCGACGAACCAGGTGTTGACGCTGCCACGATTTTTCAGCTCGATCGGCCCGCGATCTTCAAAGTGGAAACGACCGCCCAGCGCCTGCCGCACATCATCGGAAATATGCACGCGCCCGAGCGCGCCATTTTTTTCCAGACGTGACGCGACGTTCACCGTATCTCCCCAGATATCATAGAAAGGCTTGTGCACGCCGATAACGCCGGCGAGCACGGGGCCAGTGTGAATCCCGACGCGCACATCAATGGAAAGCCCCAAATCTTCCCGCAACCTCGGGATCACGCCGACAATATCGAGCCCCATCATCACCGCGCGATCGACATGGTCGATCTGATGTTCGGGCAATCCGGCCGCCGCCAGATAACCGTCGCCAATGGTTTTGATCTTCTCAAGCCCATGACGTCGCGTAATGGCGTCGAACTCGCGAAAAATACTATCGAGCATCGACACGACAACGCTGGCGCTGCGATCCCGCGCAAAGGCCGTGAAGCCGGCGATATCGACGAAGACTACTGTCGCCTCATGATGATCGGCGATTGTCTCGCCATCCTTCATGCGTGTGGCGATGGCTTCGGGCAGCATGTTTTGCAATAGCTTTTCCGAACGCTCGCGCTCTTTCTTGAGCTCCGCCGTTCGCTCCTCGACCTGATTTTCGAGATCATGCAGCAATTCATCGCGCGTTAGAAAAGCAAGAATGCGCTTGATCGCCGGCAGATCATCTTCCGTGAGCGGTTTCGGCAGGCGGATGCGATTATATTTCTGATTCAGGATCGGCGACTGAATGCAAATATCGTGACCGTCGTTGTCCAGAAAGATGCGCAGCTCAACCGGGGTCTGTCTTCGCAGATCCTGCGACAGGATCGACATGATCTGGCCAGCGACCACGCGCTTCAATCCCGCCGCGACCAGACAGGTGCGAAGCTTTTCCCGCGCAAAGGGAACGCCGTCGTTGGTCGCAATACGCAACAGGCCCAGTTCGATCATATTGCGCTCCTGCGCCATCGCAACGCCAGCACCGCGGCGTCATCCGACATGGAGCCGAACTTTTCGACCAGCGCCGCTGCGACTGTTTTCGCCGAACCGCCGGGAAGCGCATCCGGCGAAGATACGCCATCAGTATGCATGATGAACCAGGCTTTTTCCTCAAGCGCCACACGTACGATTTTCGGCTGCCGCATTCTGACGCCGACAATGCCGACCCGCACAAGCAGAGGACGCAGCGAAACGCTCGCCTGAACATTGCCGACGCCGGCGAAGGATAATTCCCGTCCCCGCAGGCGTCCGATCGACACGGCGGCGCCCGTGGTGCCGCGCAGGCGTTCGTCGAGACGCTGCAATAATTCATCTGGCTCTGCGTCAGGATGCGCATAAACCGTTTCACGCGCCTTCTGCGCGACAACATAGGCCGCGAGACCATGACCGGCGGCGTCGATCAGCACCGCCAGCGCGCCATCGTCGCCAGCGGGAATAACGATGCCGGCGTCGCCGCCACGCGGCGCGCCGGGATAGGCGCGAACATGGACCGCCCAGTCCATATCATTGCCTAGCTCCACTTGATGATCCTGACGCGTGTCCCCTGCCCCGGCTGACTTTCGATGTCGAACTCATCGACCAGACGACGCGTGCCCGGCAAGCCAAGGCCGAGCGTGCCGCCTGTCGACACATTCTCCTTCATGGCGAGTTCGATATCGGGGATGCCCGGCCCCCGGTCCTCGACAATCACCTCTATGCCGGGACGTCGAATCTGCACCGCGGGCCGCATGCTGATCAGCCCTCTGTCGGCGTATTTGGTGACATTTGTGACGAGTTCGCTCACCGCTGTCGCCAGCGCAGCGGTGGCGCCCGATGACATATTGACCCGCTTCGCCATCTCGCGAATTTCAAGGATCGCCAGCGCGACATCGCCTTGCGACAGGATGCGCAGCCGTCGCCATCGCTGGGTCATCGCAAACGCTCCATCGCCGATTCCACCGAGAGAGATGGGATCACCCAGGCGTCGCTGATGTCGAGCATCACCAGCCCAGCGGCGACGCCAGGCTTCATGCCGGCGAGAACAACCGGCGCGCCCATCAATGTGACGCCGTCGGCGACCCGGCGGATGCGCTCGAAATCATGCTCGTCCAGCACTTCAACGCCGGAGAGATCAAGGATCAGCCCGGCGATCCGGTGATGACGCATATATTCCAGAACAGATATGCGCAGATCGTCGAGAAAGGCGTCATGCATTGGGTCGGGGAGCGGCACAATCAGGACGCCCTCAACCCTTTGCAGAATGACGCGCGCCTCACTTTGCGCCAATCGTCTGCTCCACGCCGGCGCGATCGAAAGCGATCCGCAAAGCATCCTGCAAATTGCCGGTCGTCTTCATGTCGCCAACTTCAATGCCGAGTTCGACAATCGTCTGCGCGACAGAGGGCGACAGACCGGAGACGATGGTGTAGCTGCCCATCAGACGCGCCGCTTTGGTCATGCGGATCAGGTGATTGGCGACGGCGGTGTCAACGACGGCGACGCCGGAAATATCCAGAATGAACACAATCGCCCGTTTTTCGGCGATCTGCTCCAGCATGCGCTGCATGATGTCCTGCGCGCGACGGCTGTCGACGATGCCAACGACCGGCAGCATCAATATGCCGTCCCAGATCGCTGTAATGGGCGTGCTCATATCCGTCAGGGCGCGGCTTTGCTGCGCGATGATCTCGCCGGTGCGCTGGGAATAAATATCCACCACCAGCGCGCCTTCCATCTGGCCGACGCGCCAGAAGGACTCGATTAGCTTCGGCAAATCTTTCTGATTGGGCGCAAGCGTGTAGGCCAGCTGGCTCCACAGATCGAGCGCCTTGTTCATCGAAGACAGATAATGACGCGGCTGAATCTGCAGCTGCGCATGAACTTCACCAATGCGTATGCGGCTTTTGATATAGGTCTCGTCCCATTTCGCCTCGAGGAACTCCAGCCAGGCGCGACGAGACAGGCTCTGGGCGCGCGCCAGCGACGCTTCATCGGGAAAATGGATCTCGAATTCATATCCGAGCGCCTCGCGCATATAGGCGTAAAGACGTTCGACAAAATCATTGATCGCGGGCGCGAGCTTGACGCCGATCTTGCGCACATTTTCATAATCAGCTTCGCTGACTTCATAGAGCCGCTTAAATTCTTCGTAATTCATGCCAGATCGCTTTCCCGCGCGATGATCAACCGTGCCGCCGCGCTAATTTTCACTATATTTCAAAAAACTATGAAGGCAATTTGCTATCCTTCCATATACCTTAACGACAGGAAAGATTTGCCGCGCCGGCGCCTGAGGGACTAATCGACAGGCAAGATCCTGCTCAAATCGATGGAGCGCCCGATGCCGCGCCTTAACCTTTTATCCGCCGCCCTGACCGCCTGCCTCGCCTTAACGGCGGCGACCGCGCCCGCGCAGGCGACCGTTCGCATCCACATCGACCTCGCGACACAGCGCATGCATGTCGATTCGTCATCCGGCTCCTGGAACTGGCCGGTGTCGACGGCGCGCGATGGCTATGTCACGCCGCCCGGCGAGTTCGAGCCGACCGGCATGGAGCGGATGCATTATTCGCAGAAATACGATAACGCCCCCATGCCTTACTCGATCTTCTTTTATGGCGGTTACGCCATCCATGGCAGCTACGCCACCGGCTCCCTCGGCCGCCCGGCCTCGCATGGCTGCGTGCGCCTGTCGCCCGCTAACGCCCAGAAACTCTATGAAATGGTGGAGGCGGAAGGCGCCAGCATTTCGATCACTGGCGAGGCGCCCGCACAAGCCTGGAGCGGCGACTGGGCCAGCGAAGACACGCAGCAAGAGAGCCGTGCGTCACGACGGGAACGACGCGCGGCGCAATCGCCGGTTGAAGAGTTCTCTCTGTTCTAAGAACGCCGGACACCCGCCGGAGACCCATGCCGCTCAAGACGCGGCATGATCCCGAAAGCTTGCGCATGAACGGGGGACAGCGCCCCCCGGAATAGAGTATGGTCGCGCCCGGATTCGGCAGGACAGCAGGTGCGCCGTGCGCATGACGATCAAGGATATCGCCTCGGGGTTGATCACCCCGATCATGATCATCGCGACCTCGCTGAGTTATTCGGTGCTGATTTTCTCCGGCCCTCTGGCGGAGAATCTGTCGATTGGCGCAGGTTTCGCGCTGATCGGCGCCGGACTCACCGCCATTGTCTTCGCCGCCGGCAGCGGCCTGCCCTTCACCATCGCCGCGCCCGACTCAAAAGCTGTCGCGGTGCTGGCTTCGCTGGCCGCAGCGGTCGCCGCCGATCTCACCCGACAAGGACGCGCCGATCAAATCGGCCCCACCGTGGTGATGGCGCTTGTCGCCGGTTCGCTGATCGTCGGCCTCACCTCCTATTTGTTCGGCGCGCTGAAGCTGGGGCGCTGGATACGTTTTATGCCCTACCCCGTGATTGGCGGCTTTATGGCCGCCTCGGGATGGTTTCTGTTCAGCGGCGCAATCCGGATATTCGCGCAGGAGCCGCTCTCGTTTCAGTTGCTGAGCGACATCGCCAGCGGACGCCATATGGAAAAACTGGTCGTCGGCGTCCTGATCGCCCTGATGCTGCATGGCGCGCAACGCGCGCGATATCCGCTCGCCTTTCCCGCCATTCTGGTGACCTGCATCATCGCGACCGTCGCCGGCGTGTTCTTCGCAGGCCTGCCGCCGGATGTGGCGCGCGCATCCGGCTGGCTGCTGAATATTCCGCCGACATCGCTCGACATGCCGCTGCCCTGGCTGATCGATCGCCGCAGTCTGATCGAACCCTATACGATTTTCCGGTTTTCCGGACAGTATGTGGCGTTGATCACCGTCATCGTCGCCACTCTGCTGCTGAGCATTATGGCGCTCGAAGTCGAGACGAAAAACGACATCGACCTCGACCATGAATTAAAACTCAACGGTCTCGCCAATCTTGTTTCCGGCGTCGCCGGCGGCAATGTCGGCACGCTTTCCGTCAGCCGCACTTTCTTCAGTTACCGAATGGGCGCGCGCGCGCGCGGCAGCGGCATGATGGTGGGCGCGCTCTGTCTCTTTCCGCTTGTGCTGGGGCCGGCGGCGCTGGGTTACGTGCCTTTGCCGGTGCTCGGCGCCATTTTGCTGCAACTCGGCGGCACGATGCTTGATGAATGGTTGCTGCGCGGCTGGCGCAAGATGCAACCTGCCGATTACCTACAGTTGCTGGCGATTTTTCTGACCATCGTCTGTTTCGATTTCGTCGCCGGCGTCGGCGTCGGCATTATCGCCGCCTGCATCACCTTCGCCGTCAACACCAGCCGTGTTCGCCTGATCAAGCACGGCATGAACCGCAGCAATTTCGCCAGTCGCGTCGATCGGCCCAACTATGACGCCGACACGCTCGTCAAACATGGCCATGGCATCCAGATCCTGTGGCTGCACGGTTTTATCTTTTTCGGCACCGCGCATTTCCTGCTGCAACACATCAAGGAATCGCTGGCGAAAAACACAGACCCCTGTCGCAGTCTGATTCTGGATTTCGGACAGGTGCTCGGCATCGATTCCTCTGATCAAATTGCGGCATCTGACGGAACAGGGGCAGTTCAAGCTCGTCTTCTCCAGCCTTCCGCCCGGCGTCGAGCGCTCGCTGCGCAAAGGCGGCCTGCTCGAAGAAGGCGACGATCCCTTCTGCCGGATTTTCCCTGACCTCGACGCCGCGCTGGAGTGGTCGGAAGATTTACTGCTCCACACATCGGAAGCGCGCAATACGCGCGAACGCACGACCGATGAATGGCTCAAAGCCGAACTGGGCGACGACGCCTTGTTCGATGCTTTTTTGTCTTATCTCACGATCCGGGAAATGGCGCCGGGCGATGTGATCTTCACGCAGGGCGAAACCGGCGACAGCCTTTATCTGCTTTCCTCCGGCCGCGTGACGATTCTTTTGCGCACGGGAGAAGGCAAGGAACTGCGTCTGCGCAGCATGCTGGGTCATACGCTGCTGGGCGAAATGGGCGTTTATCGCGGCGCGCCGCGCGGGGCCTCGGTGGTGGTCGATCAACCGACCACCGTTTACCAGCTCACACACGCCGAGATTCGACGCATGGAGACGGAGAATCCAACGCTGGCCCATGCGTTTCATAAATTTGTCATTCGCACGCTGGCGTCACGACTGGATTTCGCCAATCGCGAGGTTGCTGCGCTGCAACGCTAGGAAAATCCTGGATATTACGCACTGGCGTCGCGCTGATTTTTTTGCGCCGCACGCGCGACATGTTCGCAACACTTCCCCGAAAACCAGCGCGATTCACACGCTTCCCGCCTGCGACTGCTTGATTTATTCGCCGCTCAGCGTGACCCTTGCATCAGAGATCGATTGCAGGAGCGACGCCATGAGAAAGCTTGCAAAGAAGCGGGACAGCGCCAAAGACGCCGCCGACTATGGCGCGCCACGTCCCTTTCATCATAACGCCGGACCGATCACAGGCGGGCTTGTCAGCCGTCCGCGCCCCGGCCTGTCGGAGAGAAGCCGTTCCGGCGATGCGCGTCGCGCGCTCGCCGTCGCAATGGATTAATCTGGCGCATTCATAAATAAAAAAACCGGCGCGCTGTGTGTGCAGCGCGCCGGTTTTGTTTGGTCTAACGTCTGACGATCAGCGCAGCGGCGGGGCGTATTGAAGGCCGCCCATCGTCCAAAGCTGATTCAGACCGCGCGCGATGCCAAGCTTCGATTTGGCGCCGACATTACGCTCCAGCGTTTCGCCGTAGTTACCGACCTTCTTCACGACATTCAGCGCCCAGTCCTGCGACAGGCCAAGCTGCTTTCCGAAATCGCCTTCCGCGCCGGTGAGGCGACGCACCGACGGCTTCTGCGACTTCAGCGCCTGTTCGATGGTGTTCTTCGAAACGCCCAGCTCTTCGGCGTTGAGCATCGCGAAATTCACCCATTTCACAATGTTCAGCCACTGATCGTCGCCCTGACGCACGACCGGGCCCAGCGGCTCTTTCGAGATCACGTCGGCCAGAATGGCGTTCTCGCCCGGCTTCGCCAGTCCGAGACGCTCGGCGTAAAGCTGCGAGACGTCGCTGCTGATCACATCGCACTTGCCGCCCTGATAGGCCGCGACGATGTCTTTCATCTGCTCGAACCGCACCGGCTCGAACTTCATCTGATTGGCTTTAAAATAATCAGCGACATTGGCTTCGCTGGTCGTGCCCGTCTTGACGCAGATTTTCGTACCGTCGAGCTCGAGCGCCGAAGTCGCCTTGCGCTTCTTCGGCACAAGGAAGCCCTGACCGTCGTAATAGGTGACGCCCGCGAAATTCAGCCCCTGGCCAACTTCATTCGAGAAAGCCCAGGTGGAGTTGCGCGACAGCAGATCGATCTTGCCCGACTTCAGCGCTGCGAAACGCTCGTCGGCCTGCAGCGGAACGAATTCGACCTTGTTCGGATCGCCAAACACCGCCGCAGAAACGGCGCGGCAGAAGTCGACGTCGAGGCCCGACCAGACGCCCTTGTCGTCCTTGATCGAGAAACCGGCGATGCCATTGCTGACGCCGCAAACCAGCGAACCACGTTGCTTGACGGCGTCAAGCGTCGAGGCGTTCGCCGCAGCCGGCGCGAAGGTGAAGGCGGCGAGAGCGACAGCCGTCGCCCCGACGCATTTGGGGAAAAAGCGCATAAGAACCTCTTGGGTCTGGATCAAAGATTATTCGGGATCGGCGGCTTGTTTCACAACGATCTTGGTGCCGACAGGAACGCGGCCATAGAGATCGATGACGTCGCCGTTGACGAGACGGAAACAGCCCGACGACACGGCGTGGCCGATCGTTTGCGGCTGATTGGTGCCGTGAATGCGGTAGACCGTGCCGCCGATGTAAAGCGCGCGCGCGCCCATCGGATTGCCGGGACCGCCCGCCATGAAGCGCGGCAGATAAGGCTGACGCTGGATCATCTCCGGCGGCGGGCGCCAATCCGGCCATTCCTGCTTGCGGATGATGTTTTTAATGCCGGCCCATTGGAAACCGTCACGGCCGACGCCGATGCCATAGCGAATGGCGCGATTATTGGGCTGAACAAGATAGAGATAGCGATCCGCCGTATGCACGACGATCGTGCCGGGTTGTTCCGTGGTGCGGAAGAACACGATCTGGCGTTCATAGGGACCGACAAGGTTTTCTTCTTCCGGGCTCGGCGTGTAGCCGGGCTGGTCGTCGATCTCCATGTCGATCTGATGGGCAGCCGCGCCGGCGAAGGCCGGGACATGTCCCAGCAGGCAAGCGGCGCCGATCAGCAACAGGCTTCCGAGGCGCGTTTTTATCGTCTTCATCATTTTCCTCTGAGAGAACGGCGCGCCCCGGGATTATTCCCCTGTTTTCGTGTCGCGCCTCAGGGGCAGCGGATATAGACCATCGTACCGTAGCGGTTCGCGTTATCCGGGCTGACCCATTTGACGGTGAAAGTCTTGTCTGAAATTGCGACAATTTCACGGTCATCCGGCGTAGCCGCCGGACCCGCCGGTCCGAGATAGTTGACGCCGCTGGCGCTCGCCTTGGTCACCAGCTCCTGCGGCTTCGACTGATCGGCGAGATGCATCATCACGCCGCCGTTCGGACCCTTGGAGATCACATAAGGATTATTGCACTGGCGGCGCGCTTCGCCCTCGGTGCGCGGACGGTCGCTATCGCGATGATAGGCGGCGACGCCCCATTTGCCGACCAGGCTATCCGCCGAAATGGTCGACGGCAGCGACGGCACGCCAACCGCAGCGCCGGCATCGGTCTGCTGATTGGAGTTACAGCCGGCCAGTCCGGCGACGAGGCCGATGACCGAAAAAGCGGCGCTAATACGTAGAAGTCCAGATGAACGCATGACATCCCTCAAACAAACAGCCGGGGCGACGCTGTTTCCCCGGCGCAAACTGATAGGCCCTGATTGCGGCAAAAACCAAACTAGCCGAAAGCTCGGAAGATTTTATTAAAGCCGCCGGTCGGCGCTTTCGGGCGACCAAACAACTAAATATCTGAAATATAAAATAAAACGCCCAGAGACCCTTTCAGGCCGCCGGGCGAATTTAATAAGCTTAGGGTGCGCCGGCCGATTAATTCGGCAGCGCAAACACGCTGAGGACGCCGCCGAGGGCGGTGTAGTTGGCGAGCGAGGCGTAGTTGCCGACGGCGCCGAGACCTTCGTTGGACTTGGACAGACCGGCCGCGAGACCGATGCCGGCCCAGCCGCCAACGCCCGAGAGCACCGCGACATACTGCTTGCCGCCTGACTCATAGGTGATCACGTTGCCGATGATGCCCGACGGCGTCTTATACTTGTAGAGCTCCTTGCCGGTCTTCGTGTCGACCGCCTTCAGATAGCCCTCAAGCGTGCCGTAGAAGGTCACGCCGCCGTCCGTCGACACCGCGCCGGACCACACCGAGAACTGCTCCTTGTTCGACCACACGATCTTGCCGGTCTTGGCGTCCCAGGCAATGAAATTGCCGGTGTTGTTCGTGCCGTCGCCCAGAACCTTGCCCGCCGGATACATTTCCAGCGTCGCGCCGACGTAGGGCTGACCCGCCGTGTAGGACACGCGGAACGGCTCATAGTCCATGCAGACGTGGTTCGTCGGCACAAGGAACAGGCCCGTCGCCGCGTCATAAGACGCCGGCTGCTGGTCCTTCACGCCAAGCGCCGCCGGGCAGACGCCCTGCGTGTTGGTGTCTTCGCCATTGTGCTCGGTCGAGTATTTCGCCACGACCAGAGGACGGCCATAGGTCGCCGACGACTTGTCCATGTCGACCTTCGTCGCCCAGTTCACCGCCGGATCGAACTTCTCAGCCACCAGCAGCTCGCCCGTCACGCGGTCCAGCGTATAGCCGAAGCCGTTGCGGTCGAAGTGAACCAGCGTCTTGCGGGTCGCGCCGCCGATCTGCTGATCCGCCAGGATCATCTCGTTGATGCCGTCGTAATCCCACTCGTCGTGGGGCGTCATCTGATAGACCCACTTCGCCTTGCCGGTTTCCAGGTCACGCGCCCAAACCGTCATCGACCAGCGGTTGTCGCCCGGACGCTGCTTCGGGTTCCACGTCGACGGATTGCCCGAGCCGTAATACACAAGGTTCAGCTCCGGATCGTAGCTATACCAGCCCCAGGTCGTGCCGCCGCCGATCTGCCACTGGTCGCCCTGCCAGGTCGAAATGCCCGAGTCCTTGCCGACCGGTTTGCCCAGATGCGTCGTCTTCTCGCCGTCCATCAGCGTGTCCGCGTCCGGGCCCATCGAGTAGCCGCGCCAGGCCAGCTTGCCGTCCTTGATGTTGTAGGCGGTGATGTGGCCGCGCACGCCGAACTCGCCGCCCGCGATGCCAACCAGCACCTTGTCCTTGAACACATGCGGAGCCGCCGTCGAGGTCTGGCCCTTCGCCGGATCGCCGTTCTTCACCGACCACGCAACCTTGCCGGTCTTGGCGTCGAGCGCCACCAGCGTCGTGTCGGCCTGCGCCAGAATGATCTTGCCGTCGCCATAGGCGAGGCCGCGGTTCACCGTGTCGCAGCACATCACCGGAACAACCGACGGATCCTGCTTGGGCTCATATTTCCAGATGATCTGATGCGCCGGATCCTTCAGATCGAGCGCGTAAACGACGTTGGGGAACGGCGTGTGCAGATACATCACGTCGCCAACAACCAGCGGCGCGCCTTCATGACCGCGCAGAACGCCCGTCGAAAACTGCCAAGCGAGCTGAATCTTGCCGACGTTGTCGGCGTTGATCTGCTTCAGCGCCGAGTGACGCTGGTTGAAATAGTCGCCCGTCGGCGAAACCCATTGCTTCGAATCCTTGGCGAGCGTCGCCAGCTCATCCGGACCCGACGCTGCAGCCGCAGGAGCGGCGGCCGGAGCCGCAGCGGCGGCGGGAGCCGGCGCAGGCGTTTCGGCGACGACCGGCGCGCCAGCGGCGGCCTTTTTATAGCCCGGCGACTCAGAGAGCTTGCCGGCGACCTGGCTCACGGCCTTGATCGCCGCTTCAATTTCCGGTCTCGGGCTCAGTTTCTGGGCGTTGATCAGCGCTTCAGCGGCGCTGCGGATATATTCCGCTTCCTTGACCGCCTGCTCGACCGTGGTCAGCCAGGGCGTCTGCGCATTCGCCTGGGCGCCGAGGCACAAGGCGAAGGCGCTCGCCGACGTCAACATCCATAACCGGTTCATGGGTTTCCTCTCCATAATGTTGTTTATCTCCGCCCTTGGAGCGGGTTTACCGGCACTTTAGGCGAATTCGGGGGCGGGGGCCAAGTCATCTGACCGAAATTGCCGAAGTTGGCGCGCGCCGCCGGACAGCGGGCGGGCGCTGAGCAAAAAAAGAGCCCGGCCGAAGCCGGGCCAAGATGGAAGGAGGTTTGAGTTCAATGTAGGCGCATTTGCGCCGGACTACAGAACCGTCACGGTCAATTCCCGTACGATTTTCGCCATCTATTCCCGCACTCTGCGCCGGCGCGGCGCGAAACGGCTTGATTCGACAAGTCTCGGACAAGGCGAATCGTCAAGCTTCAGGGCGACAGGAGACGCAGACATCGGACTGCTGCGCAGAAAAACCTGAAAGCGCTTTCAAGCGCAAAGCGCGAGACAACAAATAACATTCGTTCGCCGGCCTGAATTTGCTATGCTTAAGCTGATGCGGCTATCCGATTCGAGGAAACGTTCATGGTTACGCCTCCAAAGGATTGCATTGAAATCGTGCTGATGAGCAATGACGCCGCTCAAACGCATATCTGGCTTCAAACAAACGCCAGCCTTGCGCGGCGGTATGTTTTCGAGAGAGAGAAGTCGCTCAAGATCATCGGCGGCTTAGCTGTCCTCCTCCTGTTCATGCTCTATTTTTCGCCGGCCTCGACGATCATCCTCCTGCTATTGGTTCTCATTATTGTCGTTCCCCTCTCCATGGTGGGGATGATCGGATATTCCCGCGCAAGCTGAAAACGGCTCCGCTTCATCTGACTCACGCGCGCGTAAAGAGAGGCGCCAACGCCGCTCCTCAAAAGTCTCCTGACGGGAACTCTTGAGGCGCGGGTGAGGCATTGCTTCGCCTGCTCGTGCGATAGATACGATTTATAAACCTTATTTTGTTTTTATCCGCCGGTTCGTAACGCGTGACGTGAGTGACCGCCGTGATCAAAAAATCCCTCGGCTTGATTGCCGTCGTTTTTGCTATCGCAATGACAAGCTCGGTAAAGGCGGAAGAATTAGATCTTTTCGACCTTTCCACCCCCTCCCAAAAAATCGTCATCAACGCCCGGAACCGGCAGTTGATGCTTGTTTATGATGACGGACGCGTTATTCGCTATCCCATCGCCGTGCCCAAGGCCGGCAAGGAATGGTTCGGCACGACCTATATCGCCGCAAAATTCGAAAACCCCGACTGGTCCCCGCCGGCGGAGGTCGCCGCGGATCATCCGGAACTGCCCAGCTTTATTCCCGGCGGCTCGCCGCGCAATCCAATGGGCGCGCGCGCGCTGACGCTTGAGCAGGATCAGGTCGCGATTCATGGCACGACCAACAAAATGCGTGGCTCGATTGGCACCGCCGCTTCTTATGGCTGCATTCGCATGCGCAATGAAGATGTGATTGATCTGTTCAATCGCGTTCAGGTCGGAACGCTGGTGCAGATGGTATACTAAAAAACGATCGGCTGAATTTAAGTTAGCCGCATCATTCTTAACGGGGCGCACATAAAAAATGTGCGCCCCTTAATTTTTTTAACACTCACCTTTTTCAAGCAGGCGTCATCAACGCTTCTTACTTATGATGCTTGCCGCTGTTTACCGGGTGAGCGCTTTCTTTTGCTTTTGGTTTGCTCTCGGGCGCTTTAACGACTGGCGGCTTTGCAACCGCCGCAGACGGATCCGCCGCCATAACCGCGATAAGGAAGCCTGACTCGTCGCTTTCCGGCAAAGCGCAATCCACATCGATCCCTGAAACTTCTTCCTGCGCCGAAGTTGTGGGGTCCTTCTGGGCGACGGCAAGGCATTTCTTTGCCTCTGCGATAATCAAAGCGGGCTCCTTGCCCACGAGCGCATCGCTGGAGTCGCCGATCATCTTGAACCACTCATCGGTTGGCGACGAATCTTTCGAAATGAAAGTCATAGACATCTTTGATGGCGTCGAACAATCCAGCGAGATTGTTGATTTTGTCGCGACATGATCCAGCAAGATTTCATGACCGGCCGGAGAAATCTTCTGAACGGTGGCCGATGTCTTGCTCTTGATGTTGTTGAGCAGCTTCAGACATTCCGGATTTTCGATTTCGCGAACCAGCACGCTCGTCGCCGCATTTTTGATCCGGCCGCCGACGCCCGTAGAAGCGCTTTCCGGAGACTTATCGCCGCCAAAAATCATATAGCCCGCACCTGCGGCGATCAGAACAAAAAGGATGATCGCTATTCTCATGCCGTCCCCCGGAAGTCTCTGTTTTCGATTTATTGACGCCAAAAGATCATCGGTCAACGTTCGCCCGACATGATCGGCTGGCATGATTGAAAACACGTCTGAGATGGCGATCCTGGAAACGTCAACATCAGCGCAGGCCTGTTCATCGCTTCTCGCCCCCCTGAGCAAGGCCTTCAAGGGCGGCGCCTGCTGTATCCGAACGCTTCAACACACGCGTAAGTGATTGTTAGCCCTACATTTGCCTTAAAATTAAGCTAGGCGAGACTAGCCTGAGCCGCAATATTGGCTTCGGGCGTGTTTTGACATGGAATCCTTATGCCTGCGCGACATCACATAAATTGGCCGCTCAAGCGAGCCAACGCAGGCGACAAAGTCGCTTCAGGCCAGTGATGGATATTACGCGCAGCCATACCATGTTCGGCGCTGTCACGTGGCGGCGCGGCGCATCGCTATGTCTGGGCGCGCTGCTGTATCTCTTTTCCGGAAACGTCAGCCAGGCTCAGCAAGCCGATGATGAAAAGAGAAGCATGCTCGGCGCGCCGACGGACAATGTGCGCGTCGAGACGCAGGCCGGTGCAGGCGATGCGCCGGCGACGCCTGACACGGAATCCTGGACGCAATCGATCGCGGTGGATGGATTCGCCGAAGGCGGCATCGCGATTAATCCAGCCATGCCGTTCAACGGCCTGAACTGGGGACAGCTCTACACGGATCGCGCCAACACGCCGATCTTTAATTCTGGCGTTCTGACCGCCCAAAGGCCGCTGACGCCGAAAGAAGAAACATTCGATTATGGATTTAAACTGCAAGGAATGATCGGCGAAGACGTTCGCTATAATCATTACATGGGTCAGCTGGATTACCTGATTCCATCGCGCACGCAAGTTGGGTTGATTGAAGCCCACGCCCTGATGCACATACCGGTCAAAAGCCCGCTGACGGAAGGCGGCGTCGACGTTAAGGTTGGTCAATTCGTCACGCTGAATGGCGCCGAACTCATCATCGCCAAAGACAATCTGTTTTACAGCCATGCCTATATGTTCAACTTTGGTCCGTTTTTGGACACGGGCGTCATGGTCACCAATCACGCCAAAAGCTGGCTGGATATTTATACCGGCGTGATCAGCGGCAATAATATGTTTGTCGGCTGGCCGGGCGACAACAATCACGCGGTCGATTTCCATGGCGGTTTTGGCTTTAACTTTTTCGATGGCGATCTCGTCATTATGGCGATCACCACGACAGGCCCCGAAAACGCCAAGCAGACAGACAAATATGGCGCAGGATGGCCGACCGGATTCGTGAACGACGCCACCCCGTGGTTGCCGGGCGGCTGGCCCTATGCGACAGCGCCAGGATGGCCGGCGACGGCGACAATGAGCGCATGGGGAACGCCGTCGCAATGCGCCTGCGCCGTTAATTCAGCCATCCGGTCGTGGAACAATCTCACCACCACCTGGAAAGCTGCGGAAAATTTATTTTATATCACAGACATCAGCTTCATGGTCGACACGGGATGGAATCCTTCGACATTTGGCTTTCCCTACAAAAGCTGGACAGCGGCAAATGCGGCGCTCGGCGCGCAGAACCCGGCCAACGGCTCTTTCTTTGGCACTGCGCCCGCACGCCCGATGGGCGTAACGGCCTATGGCGTTGCACAGAATGTCTCCTACAAGCTGGACGACGTCTGGCTGGTGAAAGCGCGACTTGAGTATTTTCGCGATGCGAACAACTTCTTTGTGAGCGGCTATCCCGGCTATTATGGCAACGCCAACGCACAGCATGGATTTTGGGATCCGTCGATCATCAATCGAAACAACACTAATTTGCCGGGCGGCTGGACGCCCGCAGGAACAGCCACGCAGACAGGAACGGCCTATACGGGCACGAGCTATCTCGCCCTGACCCTTGGCGCGACGATCACGCCAAAATTGCCGGAGAACACCCCTTATCTTTCGGGCCTGATGTTTCGTCCCGAGCTGCGCTGGGATCAGGCGGTCAACGGCGTGACGCCGTTTTTCAATAAAAACGGCATGAGCGCCTCACAGGGGCTGATCAATATGGACATTATTCTGCCGTTTACGCTGCTTTAGCCGCAGCTTGAGTTTTTCACAAAAATTCCGCACCTCATGTCGATAACGACACGCAATCAAGAGAGACGCCATGCATACAAATCCTGAGGGCTTCAAGCGCAGTCTTGGCGTTCGACAAATGCGCCTGCTGGCGTTGGGCTCAACGATTGGCGTCGGCCTTTTTCTTGGCTCCGCCTCCGCCATCAAGCTGGCGGGGCCTTCCATCCTGCTGGCCTATCTCGTCGCCGGCGTGATGACATTCTTCATTCTGCGGGCGCTGGGAGAGATGGCGGTGCATCATCCCGTCACCGGCTCCTTCGCCGCCTACGCCACACATTATGTCAGCCCCTTCATGGGCTATCTCGTGGGATGGGGATACTGGTTCTATTGGACGATCATCGCCATCGCCGAAGTCACGGCGGTTGGCATCTACATGCAATACTGGTTCCCCGGCTCCAGCCAATGGCTATGGGCATTCTCCGCCATTGCGATCATGGGAACGGTGAATCTGTTCACCGCCCGCGTGTTTGGCGAATTTGAATTCTGGTTCGCGTTGATCAAGGTCGCCGCGATCCTGATCATGATTGCGCTGGGCCTGTTCGTGATTACGCTCGGATTTCCGGGCGAATGGAAACCGGTCGGCCTTTCCAATCTCACGCAGATTGGCGGCTTCTTTCCTGCCGGCGTCGCCGGCTGTCTGCTTTCCATGCAGATGGTCGTCTACGCCTATGTCGGCGTGGAGATGATCGGCATCGCCGCCGGCGAAGCTGAAAATCCGCAATCCACCATCCCTATGGCGATCAATTCATTCGTCTGGCGGATCATCATTTTTTATGTCGGCGCGCTGTTTGTCATTCTGGCGATTTTCCCGTGGAATCGCATTGGCGTTGATGGCAGCCCCTTCGTGCAGGTCTTCCAGCGTATGGGGCTCGATAAAGCCGCCGGCATCGTCAATTTCGTTGTCGTGACCGCCGCGCTTTCTTCCTGCAATGGCGGCATCTTCAGCAGCGGCCGCATTCTGCATACGCTCGCGCAGGCGCATCAGGCGCCGACATGGTTCGGCGTGATCGCCGCCAACGGCATTCCGATGCGCGCGATGCTGATGACCGTCGCCTTTCTGTTTCTGGGCGCCGGTCTGAACTATTTCACGCCTTCCGAGGCCTTTGAATATCTCACCGCTGCGGTGACGTTCATCGGCATTCTGATCTGGCTGGGCATTCTCTACACCCACATGCGCTTCCGTCGCCGCATGAAGGAAACAGGCGACGCGCCGCATTTCGAAGCGCCTTTCTGGCCCTTGTCGAGCCTTGTGGCCGCCGCTTTTCTGATTGGCGTGATCGTCATTTTGATCAGTGCGCCCAATACGCGCACGCCGGTGCTGATCGGCATGCTGTTGCTGGCGCTGATCGCGATGGCGTACAGGCTGACGCCCGGTCAGCGCAACCCGGACAATGCGCCGCCAACCGCTCTCTAACGCCCATACGATATCCGCGCCGCCCCACGATTGATCCACGCACAAACGTTGATCAATCGCGGCAGCGATTATCGGGACGTTTGCTTTTGACGCCAAGAAGCCTATGTGATGGGCGCTGAATAATTTTGCCCGAAGGAGGCGCACATGAATGATTTGCTCGTAATTGCATTTTCATCCGAGGAGAAAGCCGAGGCGGTCCGCCAGAAGATTCTCACGATGCAAAAAGAATATCTGATTGAACTCGGCGATGCGGTTGTCGCGGTCAAGGGCGAAGACGGTTCGATCAAGCTCAACCAGCTCTTCAACACCACAGCGATCGGCGGCGTGTCCGGCGCTTTCTGGGGCGCGTTGATCGGCATGGTTTTCATGATGCCGCTCGCCGGCGCCGCGCTGGGGGCCGCCTCGGGTGCCGTTTCCGGCGCGCTGACCGATTTCGGCATCGACGATAAATTCATGAAGGATGTCGCCGAGGCCGTGCCGCCGCGTGGCGCCGCGCTGTTTTTGCTGGTGCGGAAAATGACCACCGACAAGGTGCTCGACGGTCTGAAGGGCGTTGGCGGAACGGTTTTGCGCACTTCATTCGAAAAGTCGAAAGACGATGCGATCCGCGCGGCGCTCGCCGCACAGCCGTCGGCCTGAAGCCGCACACGCTGAATCTCAAAGAAAAACGGCGCCGGGTGACCGGCGCCGTTTTTCTTTTTTTGTGCGGGTTGCTTTTGCGTCGCCTTATTGGCTCGCTTGCGCCCTGCGTCGCTCGCTGTGGGTCGTCAGCCAGAGGCTGGCCATGATGAAAAGAATGCCAAGCAGCGCAACAATGATGAACAGCGACGTGCGCTGGATCAGCGCCACCGCCGGCACGAACATCGCAAGGATCAGACCGACAACACAGATTTGCCAGGCCTCCGCGTGAACGCCGGCGACAAAGGTCGCCAACGCCAGCAACACCATCAGATTAAGGCCGGTAGCGTTAACGTCGACGAGGCTGCGCATGGTCGGCGAATAAATCAGCCCCATCGCGGCGAGAAACGCCGCCCAATGCAGGATCTGCGTCCAGATCAGCTTGAAGCGCTCGTCCCTTGTCGGCGCATGGCGCCAGCCGACATAGATGCACAGGCCGCAATAGACCGGCGTGAGCAATTCCCAATAGATGCCAGAAGGCTCGCCGGTGAAGGTGACGAGGCCAATGCCGAACACCGCCATCGACAGCATGACGATGTAGGGAAGATCGATTTTCAGAACGTCGAGAAACAGAATGCCGGGCGACTGAGTCTTGACCTCGTCGATCCCTTCTTCCAGCGCGGTGAGCCAGGAGTTATCGGCCTGCGCGCCACCTTCTCCTCGGGCGAGCTCCGGCGACTTTTCGTCGGGAAGGTTCGACATGAGCGGCTATCCTCGGCTTGAGCCCGAAAGCGGGCGTTTGTTTAAGGAAATGCGCCAGCGCCCTGCGCGGCCGGGCGACCATAAGGCCCCGCCCCGCGCTCGGCAACCGCACTCCGGAAGCGATGCTCCCTCTATGTTTTATCCGATCGCCCGGGTTTCAAGCTTGCCGGAACGGCGCCGCCCCCTATGTCATGAACATCAAAAACACAGAGGCCGTCATGAAAAGAGTTCTTCTTGTCTGCGCCGCAATGGCCTCTTGCGGCTTTGGCGCATGGTCGATGCTGGTCGCCAGCCGATACCAGGCCTTGTGCGAAATTTCTTACTTTTCGGCTAGCGCCGCCGAAATCAAACACTGCGACGAGCGCCTGTCCGAACTGGGCGGACGCTAGGTTCTTCACAACTCGCGCAATTCCGGCCCCGGGCGGCGCGACAACACGCTCCATGTGCCAAGGAGGCCGAGGCCGATCGTGATCGCAAGCGTCGCAAAAGAGATGGCGGCGACCGTCGTCGCGGGAAACACGAAATCGATTTTCATCAGATAGGTCGTGACGCCATAGGCCGCGCCCGCGCCCGCGAGCACGGCGATGGTTGAGGCGACGACTCCCGTCAGCGCGAATTCGACGCCATAGGCAAAAAGTAACCAGCCGCGCGTCGCGCCCAGCGTTTTCAGCACCACCGCATCGTGAAGCCGCGCCCGCTGTCCGCTGGCCAGTGCGCTGGCCAACGCCAGGATCGCAGTGACGATAGCGATCGCCGCGGCGGCGCGCGCCGCCAATGCGAGCTGGCTGGCGATCTTGTCGATCGCGGCGATCGCTTCACGCACCCGGATCGAGACGACCTGCGGAAAACGCCCGGCGGTCTCGCGGGCGAGACGCGTGTCCAGTGCATCGCGCCCTTCCGGGGCGCCATAGGCGATGGTGAAGAGCTCGGCGTAGGGCGCCGCGCGAAAGACGTTGGGCGAAAACACCATGATGAAATTGATGCCGTAACTGCGCCAGTCGAGCTTGCGCAAATTCGTCACCGTCGCGACGATCTCCCGTCCGAGCACATTGACGGTGATTTCGTCACCGACTGCGACGCCAACGCCCTCCGCCACTTTTTGCTCCAGAGACACCAACGGCGGACCGACATAATCCTCGGGCCACCAGGCACCGGCGGCGAGTTTTGAATTGGCGGGCAGCGTCGGCGAGAACGTGACGCCCCGGTCGCCGTCGAGCGCCCATTTGGCGTCATCGGCGACCGCGATTTTCTCGACCGGAACGCCCTTCACCGCAACGATCCGCCCGCGCATCATCGGCACATGCACAATGCTTGCCGCCGGAACCATGTCGGCGAGAAAGCGCCCGAAGGCGTCCGCTTCGCTCTTTGGCACGTCCATGAAAAAGAAATTGGGAATTTCGCCGGCGTCGGCGCGGGCCAGTTCGCGATGCACGGCGCCTTCGACCAACGCCAGCGCGACCAGCAAAGTTTGCACCAGTCCGATGGAGACGATCAACGCCGGCGTCAGACTTTTGGGACGCCATATATTGGCCAGCGCCAACCGCAGGCGCGGATCGCGTGGATGCGGAAGCGCGCGAGCAAGACGCATCACAAGAAAAGCGGCGCCCCGCAACGCAGCCACGGCGCCGACGGCGGCGCCAAGATAGGCGACGCCAATTCTCAGATCGGCGGCGGACGCCATCACCAACCCCGCCAACATCAGCCCCGCGACAGCGGCGGCGATATGGTGGCGCCAGAGCCGCGTCGGGTGCGGATCGTCGCGCAGTAGCGCCGCAACCGGAATGTCGTGCACCCGTCCGAGCGGCGCGAGCGAGAACATCAGCGTGACCAGCAAACCATAAAGCGCGCCGGTCGCCGCGCCGGCGCCGTCGAGCGTCGCTTCGACCGGCAGTTGCGCGATCTCCCGCAATCCGCCGGCCGCCGCTCCCGGGATGAGCGCGCCAAGCGCAAGGCCGAGAAGAATGGCGAAGCTCGCCGCCGCCAACACCTGCATGAGCGCAATGGCGAACACCCGTTGGCCGGAAGCGCCCAGTGCTTTGAGCACGGCGAATTGTCCGCGTTTGCGCTCGACAAGTCCCTGCACGGCGTTGGCGACGCCGGCGCCGCCGGCGACCAGCGCCGTCAGCGCGACCAGAGTCAGCAATTGCGCGAAGCGATCAAGATTGCGAGAAAAGGCCGGCGACACCGCATCGCGGCTGCGCGTCTCCCAGCCCGCCTGCGGAAAGGCGGCGTTGGCGACGGTCATGAAATCCTTCAGCCCGGCGTCGCTGACGTCAGGCGTCAAGGTCACCCGCGTGACATGGCGCACGACCGCGCCCGGCGTCACGAGCCCGGTTTGCGCCAGTGCGGCGCGCGACATCAACACACGTGGTCCGAAACCGATCCCGCCGGCGAGCTTGTCGGGCTCGTTGCGCAAGCCGGCGCGCAACTGAAAGCGTTGTTTGCCGATGACGACGCTGTCGCCCGGCTTGAGATCAAGCCGCGCGAACAAGGCCGGATCGACCAGCGCGCCGGCGACGCCATCCTGTTCAGCAAGCGCCGCAGCGAGCGGCAGAGCCGGCTCCGACTCGACGACGCCAAAGACCGGATAGGTTTCCGGATCGACGGCCTTGATCTCGACCATCGCCGCCTCGCCATCGTCGCGGCGCGCCATGGCCCGCATCAGTTCGATATCGGAGAGGCGCCCACGCGCGGCGAGAAACGCGCGCTGCTCGGGCGGCAATTCACGCGCCACGACGCTGAAGGATACGTCGCCGCCCAGAATCGTGCGGCCCTCGCGGGCGAGCCCCTGGGTCAGCGCCCGCGACAGGCCGGAGACCCCGGAAATGGCGGCGACGCCGATCACGACGCAGGCGATGAATACGCCGAAGCCGCGCGGATCGCCGAGCAAAT
>JALRFG010000004.1:0-13343 GCA_023253795.1 Methylocystis sp. | reverse complement strand
GCGGGCGAAACGAGGCGTCGTCATCCGGCGTCGTCCGACTCGATGCGACCCGACTTCAACCGGACGCGCCGGACGCAGCGCGCGGCGAGCGCCGGATCGTGGGTGACCAGCACCAAAGTCGCGCCCCGACGCCTCTGCTGGGCGAAGATCAGATCAGCGATCGCCGCGCCGGTCTCGGAATCGAGATTGCCAGTCGGCTCGTCCGCCGCGAGAATGAGCGGATCGGGCGCGAGCGCCCGCGCCAGCGCCACGCGCTGCTGTTCGCCGCCGGAGAGCTGGGCCGGATAATGGGCGAGCCGCGCGCCAAGCCCGACCGCCTCCAGCTCCGCCTGCGCTCGCGCGAAGGGATCGGGCCGGCCGGCGAGTTCGAGCGGCACGGCGACGTTCTCCAGCGCCGTCATCGTCGGGATCAACTGGAAAGACTGGAAGACGACGCCTATGTTTTGACCACGGAAGCGCGCCAGCGCATCCTCCGACAAGGCGTTGAGATCGTGTCCGCCCACCCGCACGGTACCGGCGTCCGGTCGCTCCAGCCCGGCGAGCGTCATGAGCAATGTCGATTTGCCGGAACCCGACGGCCCCAGCAGACTCACCGTCTCGCCTTTGGTCACGCGCAGGCTGACGCCCTTGAGCACATGCACGCGCGCCGCGCCTTCTCCAAGCGTGAGATGAAGATCGGCGAGGTCAATGACAGGTTCCACGAAGGATTTCTCCGATGACGTCACAATATAAGCCTTCGTCTTATCGCCTGTTCCGGCCGGCGCTCCAACACTTGTTCGCAGCGCTCGTCGCAACCCTGCTCAGTGGAGCCGCGACAACCGTCGCCCACGCCGCCACGACGCAAATCCTTGTCTTCGGCGACAGCCTTTCGGCCGGCTTCGGCATTGGCGCGCAGGAAGCGCTGCCCGCCCAGCTCGAAACCCGCCTGCGCGCCGATGGCTTCGACGCGCATGTCATCAACGCCGGCGTTTCCGGCGACACCACGGCGATGGGGCTGGCGCGGCTCGACTATACGCTCGACGCCGGCAAGATCGATATCGCCATCATCGAACTGGGCGCCAATGACATGCTGCGCGGGATTGATCCGAAGATCGCGCGCGCCAATCTCGACAGAATGATCGCGGCCTTTCAGGCGAAGGGCGTGACGGTCATGCTGACGACGATGGCGTCGAGCGACAATTGGGGGCAAGCTTACAAACAGGAATTCGATTCGATCTATCCGGAGCTGGCGGCGAAACATCGGGCGACGCTGATCCCTTTTATGATGGCGGCGGTTTGGAGCGACCCGAAATTGCTGATCGGCGACGGATTGCATCCCAATCCGGCCGGAGTGGCGAAAATGGTGGAGATCGTCGCCCCGCCGGTTGAAAAACTTCTGACGGCGCGTCGCGCAGGAGATGTTGCTGCGCCACAAACCGGCGCAACGCCGCCACAGACACGCTAGCGGCCCGGCGACGAGGGGAGAAAGCGATGCCAAGACTTTTCACGGCGCTGGAAATTCCCGCCTCTGTCGCAGAGAATCTGGCGCGGTTGCGCGGCGGCGTTACGAACGCGCGCTGGATCGATGTCGAAAATTATCACATCACCCTGCGCTTCATCGGCGATGTCGACGACGCCTTCGCGCGCGACGCGGCCAATGCGTTCTCCTTTATCCAGCGCCCCGAACTGCCGGTGACGCTCGATCAGCTCGCGGCTTTTGGCGGCGACAAGCCGCGCGCCATCGTGGCGCGCGTGCGCCCGGATCCAGCTTTGCTGGAAATGCAGGCCGAGCAGGAACGTCTGCTGCGCCGCATCGGCGCGCCGCCGGAGCCGCGCAAATTTGTCCCGCATGTCACGCTGGCGCGTCTGCGCAACGCCAGCCCCGCCTCTGTCGCCGCCTATCTCGGCGCGCGCGGCTATTTTCCGCCGCTGCGCTTCATCGCCACGCGTTTCGTTTTATATTCGTCGCGCGACTCGGTTGGCGGTGGCCCCTATATCGTTGAAGCGGATTATCCGCTGATCGAGCCGCGTGTCACGCTGGCCGCCGGCGGGTAGCACAGCGCAGTGCAAAACGGATTCGCGGCTAATCGGCAAATTCTGCGCGGCGATACCCTTGCGCATACAACAACGCCGTCAGATCCGTATGGTCAAGGCGCGCAGACGCTGCCGCCGCCACCGCTGGTATTGCGCGCCAGGCGACGCCGAGCCCCGCCGCCGACAGCATATCGAGATCATTGGCGCCATCGCCAATCGCCAGCGTCGCGTCGCGTGACAAGTTGCGCGAAAGACGCAACTCCTCCAGCGCCGCGCGTTTCGCTGCGCGGCCGAGCACCGGCGTCGCCACGGCGCCGGTTAAAACATCCTTCTCGAAAACCAGCTGGTTTGCGCGCGTCTCGTCAAAACCCAATTGTTGCGCAACAGCGTCGGTGAAGGGCGCGAAACCGCCGGAGACCAGCGCCGTCAACGCTCCATGCGCGCGCATGGTCGCGACCAGCGTGCGTGCGCCGGGCGTCGGCGTCAGACGCGCAATAATCGTCGCGATCTCATGGCGGGTGACGCCTGCGAGCAAGGCGACGCGGGCGCACAGCGCCGCTTCGAAATCCACCTCGCCGCGCATGGCCTGTTTGGTGATGGCTGAAATCTGCGCGCGCAGGCCGCGACAATCGGAGAGTTCGTCGATGCATTCCTGTGTGATCATCGTCGAGTCCATATCGGCGACGAGCAACATCTTGCGGCGGGAAGCGACAGGCTGAACAATCACATCAACTGACGCGGGCGTCAGCGCCAGGCGCAGACGTTCGGCGACAGGACGCAGATCGTCCTCGTAGGCGAAAAAAACGTCGGCGGCGACGCCGGGCTCAAGCCAGACAATATCTGCGGCGGCCAATCCGGCGCTGTGCGTGGCGCGCGTCACCATTGCGCTGGAAAGCGGCGACGCCGGCCCGGAGACAAAAGTCGCCACACAATCCGTTGATTGGCCAATAGGCTTTGACATATCGCCCCGTCGCGCGGCATGAGGGTCCATGCCGGAATCCATGTCGTCGCCGCGCGCCTTTCTCATTGCAGGTCCCACCGCCTCGGGCAAGACGGCGCTGGCGCTTGACGTCGCCGAACGCGTCGGCGGCGCCATCGTCAACGCCGACTCAATGCAGGTCTATCGCGATTTCCATATTCTCACGGCGCGTCCGACGCCGCAGGAGGAAGCGCGCGCGCCGCATTTTCTCTTTGGTCACGTCGACGCCGCGGTGAATTATTCTGTTGGCCGCTGGCTCGCCGATTTCGCCGCGACGCTCGCCGAACTCGACGCGCGCGGGCTGACGCCGGTCGTGGTCGGCGGCACCGGCATGTATTTCAAAGCCGCGCTCTATGGTCTTTCCGACATACCAGCGGTGCCGGATGAAGTGCGGGAAGCGGTGCGGGCGGCGGCGCAGGGAAAGACGCCGCAACAGCTTCACGCCGAGCTTGCGGCATGCGATCCGCAAACGGCGGCGCGACTACAACCAACCGATCCGCAACGCATCTTGCGCGCACTTGAGGTTTTCGCGGCGACCGGCAAACCGCTCGCCGCCTATCACGGCCCGCGCAGCGCGCCTTTATTACAGATGAACGCCTGCCGCGCAGTGTTTCTGGCGCCTGATCGCGCCGCGCTCTATGCGCGCATCGATCAGCGCTATGATCAGATGATCGCACATGGCGCGCTGGACGAAGTCCGTGCGCTGCATGCACGCGGACTCGACCCCGCGCTTCCCGCCATGCGCGCGCATGGCGCGCCGCATCTCATCGCTTATCTGAATGGCGAGATGTCGCGAGAAGAAGCGATTGCGCATGGCAAAAGCGACACGCGTCATTACGCCAAGCGACAGTTCACTTTTGCGCGCCATCAATTGCCGGATTTCGACTGGCGTGCGCCTGAAACCGCGCTGACGCCTCTCTGCGCCGCGCGTTAATGTCGCCCGTAAAAAATCTGGAACAGCGACAATAAAATCTCGACGACGATCAGCACGATGATCGTCCATTCCAGCCGCACCGAACGTTCGGCGTCGATCAGGTCGGTCAACGCTTCGGCAGTTTTGCCGATCACATCGATCTTGGCGTTGAGCGTGCGGCCGCGCGACTCCAGTTCATATTCATCTTCCAGACGCGCATAGAGACGCTCGAGATCCGGCCGGTCCCACAACACATCGGGCTTGTCCTCAACCGCGACGCGACCGGAGACGCGGTGGCGGACGAGCAATGTCTGTCCGATCAGTTCCAGCATCGCCTTACGGCGCCATGGCGGGCGCCCCTTGCTGGCGAGTTCGGCGGCGAAGGGTTCGATGGTGTCGAAAACCGCATTCACTCGCCGTTCGTCGCGATGCAGGGCGACGCTTTTGGCGAGCGCGTCGGCGATCACGAGAAGGCGGGGCGGTGAGAGATCGCGAACGGCGAGACGCCCGTTGGAGAGCGCCCGCTCTTCGCCCTCCACCATCGTCTCGATCACCAGCGTTTCGTCGACGTCCCGCGCGTCGCCCGGCGTCGGCCCGGAGACCCGCCCGCCAATCTGCTGGACGATCTCGTCCTCCTCCAGCGGCGACAGGCCAAATAAAACCGCAACGCCAAAACGATATAAAACGGCAAAGCCGCGCGGGCCGACCGGAAAGGCCAGCGGCGCGGTCGAGACAAGATCGGCGCGTTCGAGCCCCGCCGTATCGATCCGTTCGCCGAGCAGCAGAGCGCGGGCGGTGATCGACGGCGGCGCAGCCGGGCGGGTGGCGGGATTTTGCGTCATGGGCTCCACAATGACTCCACAGAGGCTCCATGAAGGACCAAGGGGGCGTCGATCCGCCTCGACTCCTTGCATGAGCGCCTCAAAAACGCTAGCTAGCGGCTCAATTGGCGGAGAGACACGTTTATGACCTATGTCGTCACCGAAAACTGCATCAAGTGCAAATACATGGATTGCGTGGAAGTTTGTCCGGTCGACTGCTTCTACGAAGGCGAGAATATGCTCGTCATTCATCCGGACGAATGCATCGATTGCGGCGTGTGCGAGCCCGAGTGCCCCGCCGAAGCGATCAAGCCGGACACCGAACCGCAGCTTGAGAAATGGCTGAAGCTGAACGCCGACATGGCGCAGAACTGGCCCAATATCACGGTGAAGCGCGACCCGCCGGCCGACGCCAAGGAATGGGACGGCACGCCGGGCAAATATGAAAACCACTTCTCGGCGGAACCCGGCGAAGGCGATTGACCCTCCGGGCGCGCGGACGCGTTCACATCGCCGTCCGCGCCGCCATCGAGATTAACGACATCGTTAACGTTTTTGAAAATCGTTTAAAATCAAAGTTATATGCCTTTTTTCCAGCCAGCGCGCCGCCAGTGGACCGCTGGCGGGTCTTTGATTTTTGCCTTCAGGCATGATATATATTGATCAAATGGACTTTTGTTCTGGCGGGGCATCTATTTGCCTGCCCTCCTGAAAATAATCGTGAGTATCCTATCGAATACAATGATTTATGAGCCCGCCGGTTGCGCCGCAACCGGAGGGATATCGTAACGCGCTGTTATTCTTGGATTACGCATATCGGGCGCGCGCCATGCCGCCAGCGTCGAACAGTGGCCCGTCTCCACAGCTGGCCGCTCAGGGAGTAAAGAGTATGCCATCCTCAAAAAAGGACGCGAAAGCCGGCAAGTCCCCCGCCAAGACCTCGCCATCGCGCTCTCAGGGATCGGCCCCTAAAGCTACCGCCGCCAGCAAGACCCCGGCAAAAACGGCCACAAAACCCGCATCTGCCCCGGCATCGGCGAAAACTTCATCCAAAGCGCCAGCGGCCGCCAAGAGCGTGATGAATCCGGCGAAAGCCAAGCCGGAAGTCGCCAAGGCACCCGCCAGCAAGACCAAAACGCCTGCGACGGCCACCAAGGCGCCGCCCGCCAAGTCGAAACCGGAGGCGCCGAAAGTCGCCGCCAAGAGCACGGTCGCGGCCAGCGCCAAAAAGTCCGAAAAGCCCGTCGCCGCCGGCAAGACGCCAGCCGCCCCGGCCAAGGACAGCAAAAACGTTAAAGCGGCCGCCCCCGTCAAAGCCAAGACCGAGACGCCCGCTCCCGTCGCGAAGGCCAGCCCCACCAAGCCGGCGGCTCCGACAAAGGCGGCGGCTCCCGTTAAGGCTGCTGCGCCCGCCAAGGCTGTGGCGCCCGCAAAGACTGCGGCCCCTGCCAAAGCCGCGCCCGCTCCTGTCAAAGCTGTCGCCAGCGCCAAGCCCGCCGTGGCCAGCAAGCCGGTTGTAAGCAAAGTCGAGCCGGCCGCTCGGCCCGTCGCGGCCGCGCCGGTGAAAAGCGCGGAAAAACCGTCCCCGGCCAAACCTGCGGCGCCTGCCGCTGTCGCGCCGGTCCCGGCCGCCGTCAAAGCGCCTGTTGACGCCAAGCCGGCGCCCGTCGCGGCCAGACCAGGCCCGGCGATCATCGCGAAACCCCGCGCCGCCGCGCCGAAGAATGGCTTCAAGCTCAACGAGTTTATCGTCTATCCGGCGCATGGCGTGGGACAGATCACCAGCGTCGAGATTCAGGAAGTCGCGGGCTTCAGCCTGGAGCTTTATGTCGTCAGTTTCATCAAGGACAAGATGATCCTGAAGGTGCCGACCAGCAAAGTCGCCACCGTCGGCATGCGTAAACTGGCCGAGACCAATATCGTCGACAAGGCGCTGACGACCCTCAGCGGTCGCGCCCGGATCAAGCGGACGATGTGGTCGCGTCGCGCGCAGGAATATGAGGCGAAGATCAATTCGGGCGATCTCGTCACCATCGCCGAAGTGGTGCGCGATCTCTATCGCTCGGACACGCAGCCGGAGCAGTCCTATTCCGAACGCCAGCTTTATGAAGCCGCGCTGGATCGCATGGCGCGCGAAATCGCCGCCGTGCGTCGACTGATCGACTCGGAATCGCTCAAGCTGATCGAGTCTTTCCTGCAGAAAGGCCCCAAGCGCGGTCAAAAGACCGAAGCGGATGGCGAGACAGAGGCTTCGTCCGATGTCGACGACGCCACGGATGATGTGGACGCCGCCGCCTGACCGACGCAAGTCGCATCAAAAAACAAAAACCCCTCCGCAAGCGGAGGGGTTTTTTATGCCCGTCGCCGATCGTTTTTATTCGGCTTCAACCTGCTGCGGTTGTGTGGCGCCCTCATCGCCCTGACGGCGCGAAAGCTCCTTGCGCAGCTTGTTCAAAGCGCGATTTTCGATCTGACGCACACGCTCTTTGGAAATACCGAGGCGGTCTCCCAATGTTTCGAGCGTCACAGAATCTTCGGCGAGACGGCGCTCCTGAACGATGCGCAATTCACGGTCGGAGAGGATCCCCAGCGCATCGCGCAGCCATTGTGCGCGACGGTCTGCGTCAACATTGGTCTCCACCACCTCATCCGGCAGCGGCTGCGTGTCGACAAGGAAATCCATGCGCTGCGATGAGCCTGACGCATCATCGTCGACAAGCTGCGCGTTCAATGACACGTCAGAGCCGGAGAGACGCGCGTCCATGGCTTCGACGTCCGCACGTGACACGCCGAGCGCTTTCGAGATCGCCTCAAAGGCTTCATGCGAGCCGACGACTTCCGGATCACGCGCCAGCCGCGCACGCAGACGGCGCAGATTGAAGAACAACGCTTTCTGGCTTGAACTGGTGCCGCCGCGCACGATTGACCAGTTGCGCAGCACGTAATCCTGAATGGAAGCCCGAATCCACCATGTCGCATAGGTGGAGAAGCGAACGTCGCGCTCCGGGGTGAAGCGGGCCGCCGCTTCGAGGAGGCCGATATGACCTTCCTGAACCAGATCCGGCAATGGCAAGCCATAATGACGAAATTTGGCGGCGATGGCGATCACAAGCCGCATATGCGCCGACGTCAGCTTATGAAGCGCATGACGATCACCCTGATCGCGCCACGCCAGCGCCAGTTGTTTTTCTTCTTCACGCTCAAGAAACGGCGCATTCGCCGCCGCTTTCAGAAGTTCGCGTCCAAGCCCGGGTAAATACGCCATGGCGTTTCTCCATGGAGCCCGGTTTCTTCACTGAAAACCGCAAGTTATATCGCGAGTAAATTCAGGTGAGGAAGCCGGCGCCCTTGAATGATCCTGAGGACTTAACCCGCCGGCTGGCGCAATGTTCCCGAGTTTTGAAAATTTCAGTCCATTACAATTTTGTAATGTTCGCCGGAGAGCAACGGATCGCCGGGCTCCAGCCCGTTCAGAAGGCGGAAATATTCCTGCGGGCGGTTCGGCGTCGCCATACGCGCCGACAGGCTCTCCACCGTATCTCCCGGCCCAGCGATGACGATGGCGATCCTTGGCGTTCGCACCTCGCGGGATTCATCCGGCGTCAGCGGACGGAACGTTCCAATCGACTCCATGAAGCTTTTGTCAGCAGCCGCGTTTAGATTACGGGCGGCGAAAATCATCCGGTAGATGTAATCGCCATATTGAATAACGGCGAGACGAAAGTTCCATTCGCCGGCGCGGGCGACGGCCGTCACCGCCGGCAATCCATTAATGTCGATGCGGCGCACTGAGGACGGCAACAGGCCATCCACCCAGCCGGAGGCGACATAGCTTTCAAGGCTGCCGCCGGCGGGCATTTTCACATTGTCGAGCCGCAACGCCTCATTGTCGGGCTGCCGCACGCCAAACACCGCTTCATTGGAGTTTTCAAGGAGGAAGCCCTGGGGCGCCGTCAGCGTAAAGCCCAGACGCGGATGCGTGAATTTACGACCGCGCACATAACCTTCCATCGGATCGTCGCCAAAAGCGACGCCATTGATCGCCGACAGATAGCCGTTGCGGTCACGCTGTCCGATTCCAGGCGCGCCAATTTGCCGAGCCGCCGCGATAGCGCGTGAAATGCGTTCGGGGGTCGAGGGATGCGTGGCGTTGATGTCGAAATCGAGCGCACGTTTTTTCTTGCCGTAAAGGGCGGCGCGCAAATCGCTGGAGCGGCCAAGCGCTGTGAGAAACCGAGAGGCGCCGTAGGGATCGTAGCCCGCGCCGGCGATCGCTTTCACGCCGGCGAGATCGGCGTCGATCTCCTGCTGACGCGAAAAGCTCGCCACCGACAATTGCTGGGTCGAGCGCACTTCATCGCCCTTCTGGCGATTTTGAATCACTGTCGCCGCTTGCGAAATCAACGCCGCTTCGCGTTCACGTTCGGCGCGCAAGGCGCTGTGGCGCAGCGTGACATGTGAAATTTCATGCGCCATCACCGCCGCCGCTTCCGACGCGTCATCGGCCAGCGCCAGCAAGCCGCGCGTGATGTAGAGATTGCCGGTCGGCAAAGCGAAGGCGTTGACGACCGGCGTGTTGAGGATCGTCACACGATAGGCCTGCTGACCCGGCGTATCGCTTGCAGCGGCCAGTTTCGCGAGCACATTGTTGAGATAATGTTCAGCGGCCGGCGAGTGATATTCGCCGCCAAATTGCGCCACCAGTTCGCGGTGTTGCACGGCGCTGCGATCATCGACAACGGGCGCCGGCGGCCCCATCAGCCCGCCGCTGTCCGCCGGACGCTCAACCGGCGCGATCGGCGTCGTGAACAACTGGCCCTGATGCTCAAGATCCGCGCAGGACGAAAGGATCAGCGCGCCCAGCAACAGCGCAGCGGGACGCCAGAGCACCTCAGGGCGCGCCAATGGATTCGATAAGTTCGATATCCTCCGGCCCTGCGATCTCGATGCGCGGTCCCCAGCCTGTATCAATAAGTCCTCGCACCCGAATGCGTCGGCCGATCCATTTTTGCGGGTCGAATCCCGAAACGGGCTGGTTATAGGAGAAGCGTCGCGAAATTACGACCGTGAAATCCCCAATGCGACGCAGACCAAGATTCAAATAGATGGCGCGCCGGGAGTCGCCGACCGAACGCACCACGCCCTCGACAAGCGTCAGCCCTTTGCGTTGCGACAGGGCAGTCGACGCATCCGGCGCCGTCACATCGACAGGCTGCATGCTTGCATCGGCCCATAACCCCGCATGCGCCATTCGTGCGGCGTCCTCCGCAGCGAGATAAAGCGTCCGGCAGGGGACCGCCGCCGGGTCCGGGCGATAGCGCGCCAGACCGGCCTCAAGCACCGCGCCGCCAACCGCAATCAACGGCGAGGCAGGGGCCGGCGTCGCCGCCGCGAAGATCTGCGCAGGCGCGCGCCCCCAGCGATCCAGGGTCGCGGCGCGCACAAACACCAGACGCCCGGCCAGCCAGCGCGTCAGCAATGTCTGCGCCATCGGACCCCGGGATGAAAAGTCGAGCCCGGCCAGCGACGCCCTCCGGCCATCATCCAGCACCAGCTCCGGATCGCCACCCGCATCAAGGCCAATCGACATCACCGTGGCGGGCGTCGTTCCCTCAAGCGCGCAATCGCCGCTTTCCTGCGCCGGCGACAAGGCCGCTGCTGGCAGGCACAACGCCAATACGGCCAACACGCCGACCGCCGCGCCTGCCGCCATGCCGCGCAGAGCCGCTCGCAGCCAGGAAAGCGACAAGACAGTTGGGATCACGGGCGGAGATTGAATGTCGACAATTGACGCGGCAAGCGAGACGGCAAGCGGTCCGCCTAACTTTTGGCCGAAGCAATTCCTATTTTGTCTATTCCTGACCTCATCCGGGCCGCGTCCTTGCGGCGCGTCATCAGCGGTTAAGACAGTCATGATCTCTCGGTTCTTGTTTCTGCTGGTTTTTCTGATTCCGGGCGGTTCGGCGCAGGCCTTCGATCCCCTGGGGCTGATCCGTCCCGACTCCGCCGTGCAAAACGCTCAGCTACCTGAAGTCCCAATCGGCGAAGGAGAGACGATTGGCGTGGAGCCGGGCGCGCCGGCGACTGGCGCGCCAGCAGCACAGGACTCCAGCGTCCTGACGACCCGCATCGAGCGTCTTGAGCGTCAGTTGCGGCAAATGACCGGAGAAAACGAGGAGTTGCAGCACAAGGTGCAGGTGCTCGAAGAACAATTGCGCGCCGCGCGGCCGCAGGAGCCGGTCAAGACGGCCGAGCCCGCAAAAACCGAGACGCCACGGCCCGTCGAGGCGGCGAAGCCCGCCAACCCGGCGGCCGTCACCCCATCCGCCTCGACCAGCGATCCCGGCCAGACCACGCGGGACGGAAAGCGCGCCGACGCGTTCAAACCGTCCAGCGCCCCGGATGCGCCGGGCGCCCCCAAACCGCTGGGCTCGGCCACGCCATCCGCCCCTCTGGAAACAACGCCAAAAACCGCCGTCAGCGGGCCCGCCCCCCGAGAGTCCGGCGCGCCGATGGACATCGCCCATGGCCGGCTGGTTGGCGCACAGCCCGCCACCGGCGCCACCGATACGCCGCTGGGCGCCGCCCTGACGCCCTCAACGGCGCCGAGCGGCGGCGCGCAGCAGGAGTTCGACGACGCCGTCGCAGCGCTGAAGGGCGGACGTTATGAAGCGGCGGAACAAATGCTGACGACGTTTCTGAGTAAAAATCCGAAAAGCAAACTGGTTCCCGCCGCGATCTATAATCTTGGCGATAGCTATTATCAGCGTGGCCGACGACGCGAGGCGGCGGAAAAATATCTCGAAATCACCAGCAAATATGGCCAATCATCGCAGGCGCCTGACGCCTTGTTGCGGCTTGGCCAATCTCTTTCCGCGCTGGGCGCGAAGGAGCAGGCCTGCGCATCCTTCAATGAGATTGGCGTTAAATATCCGGCGGCGCTCACACGTTTGCGTGATGTCGTAGAGCGAGAGAGCAAGAAGCTTCAGTGCTGACGACAACGCCCAAAAGCTGTGAGGCGCTGACCGCTCTCGATCTTCTCGCTCCCTACAATTCCTTGCTGCTCGCGGTTTCCGGCGGCCCGGACTCCGTCGCCCTGATGTTGCTGGCGGCGCAATGGACGGGACGCGCCGAACGCCGCATCGCCGTCGCGACAGTCGATCATGGTTTGCGCGCCGGTTCGTGCGCCGAGGCCGAGACCGTCGGCGAATGGGCGCGCGCGCTGGGCTTCACACACCATCATCTGACCTGGGTCGGCGACAAGCCAACCTCGCGCATTCAGGAACGCGCACGCGCGGCGCGCTACGCGCTGCTTGTCGATTGCGCCATCACGATCAAGTCGGAAGCGATCGTCACCGCGCATCACGCCGACGATCAGGCCGAAACCATCCTGTTCAGACTATCACGCGGTTCTGGCGTCGCCGGCCTGTCGGGCATGGCTCCGATCGCGCCCTGCGGTTCCGTGAAGCTTGTGCGTCCCCTGCTCGACTCCGCCAAGGCCGACCTCGAAGACATCTGCCAAGAGGCGGACCACCCCTTTATCGCCGATCCCTCCAATCATGACGACAAATATGCGCGCGTCCGGTTGCGCCAGTTGGCGCCGCTGCTTGCTGCGCGGGGACTTGATCAGCGGGCGCTGACGCGCCTTGGCCGCCGCGCCCGCCAGGCGACGGAAGCGCTCGATTTTTACGCGCAGTCCGCGCGGAAGACGGCCCTCATCGAGAGCGACGCCACCAGCGCGCGTTTCGACGCCGCCGCGCTTCAGCGCCTGCCGGTTGAGATTGTCCTGCGCCTGCTGACGATGGAGATGGTCCGTCTCGCGCCCGAGGCGCAACTGCGGCTGGAGCGGCTGGAGCGACTGGGCGAGACGCTGGTCGCCGCGCTGGCCGAGGGCCGCGCGTGGCGCGCCACCCTCGCCGGCGTTCTGCTGGAAACGCATCGCGGCGCGCTGATCCTGCGCCCCGCCCCGCCGCGTCGTTCACCATAAGCAGCCCACGCCCAAGCGCCCGAGCGACGCCCGTGAGTGGCCATTACTCAGACCGTCACTTGGCAAGAAACCGGTGGGCTCCTAGATTACTCTGAATATCGGAACGTTTCCCGGGATGGTCCCGCAGGAATCCTTTCCGTCAGGCGACTCAATGAACGCGAACTTCAGGAACCTCGCCCTGTGGGCCATCATCGGTCTGCTGGTCGTGGCGCTGGTGATGCTCTTCCAGCAGCCCAGTCAGCGCACGCCGATCCGGGACATTTCCTACAGCGAACTGCTTTCCCAGGTCGATCAGGGCCGCGTCCACGACGTGACCATCGCCGGCAATGAAATTACCGGCCACTTCAACGACAATCGTCCGTTCTTCACCTATGCGCCGGACGACGCCAATATTGTGCCGCGCCTGCAAGCCAAAAAAGTGGCGATCAGCGCGCGTCCCATGAATGACGGCAACAGCTGGCTGATGTCTCTGTTGCTCAACGCTCTGCCGCTGGTCGCCTTCATTGGCGTGTGGATTTTCCTGTCGCGCCAGATGAATGGCGGGATGGGCGGTCGCGGCGCGATGGGCTTCGGCAAATCCAAAGCCAAGCTGATGACCGAAGCGCATGGCCGCGTCACCTTCGAGGATGT
>JALRFG010000049.1 GCA_023253795.1 Methylocystis sp. | reverse complement strand
CCTGCCTCTTTTTGAAGTGTTCCCGACTCTGAGTCAGGCTGGGGCGGCCATTACCTGCTTTGAGACTGCTCGTGGCAGGAGCTCAGCCAGGGCCGCCTTGAGGCCGAGAAGGTTTGTAAACGTGGCGTAGGCCGTCATTGTGACGCTTTCGTCCTTGTCAACGTCGAGGGCTTCTTGATACGCCCACATGCCACCAGCACCCATTACCTCCTTCAGCCACCTGAACGATTTAACGTTGCTCGTTGAGAGTTTACTCGAGGTGATCAAGACCAAGCCGACCTGGGGCTCAAAACTGCGCCGGCTGGAAGGCAAGAAACAGCGCGGCGACATCAAGGCGATGCGCGGAAAGCCAATCAATGATTGATCATTATGAAATGCGTAATATGGTTTACGTAAAGGCTGAAGAGCTTGTCGCACTGGCGCAGGAAAGAGGATTACGGCTGACGTCCGCCGAATCCTGCACCGGCGGACTGGTCGCCGCCGCGCTCACCGACATCGCCGGATCGTCGACGGTTTTCGAGCGCGGCTTTGTCACCTACTCCAATGAATCAAAGGTCGAAATGATCGGCGTCTCGCCACAAACGCTCGCAGCGCACGGCGCGGTCAGCGCGCAAACGGCGCGGGAAATGGCGCAGGGCGCCTTGGCCCATTCGCACGCCGATCTCGCGGTGGCGATCACCGGGATCGCCGGGCCGGGTGGCGGCTCGGCGGAAAAGCCGGTCGGGCTGGTGCATTTCGCCTGCGCGCGACGCGGCGGCGCGCTTGTCTCCAGCGAGCAGCGCTTTGGCCTCCTCACCCGCGCCGAAATCCGGACGCTGGCTGTAATGGAGGCGCTGGCGCTGCTGCGCGCCGGCGTGACCGGCGAGAATTAGCGCCGGCCGTAAACCACATCGGCGCGTTTGGCGAAGGCGTCGGCGTAGCTATGGACGGCTTTGTCGAACATCGCGCCCATCAGCAGCCCAAGCGCAAAGCTTTTGAACTCATATTCGATGGCGAAATCGACGATTGAACGCGGCCGGCCATCCGGCCCCGGCGCCTCATCGATAAAGCGCCAGCGATTGTCGAGCACGCGAAACGGCCCATCGATATGGGTGACGTGAATATCGAGCCGATTGGCGTCGCAGACCACCTTGCTGGTGTAATTCTCGCAAATCGCCTTGAAGCCGACCTGCATTTCAGCGGTCAGGGTCTCGACGCCAGGCGCCGACTCGCTGCGTCGGCGCACCCGTAGCCCCTCGCACAGCGGCACAAATTTCGGATAGCTCTCGACATCGCGCACCAGCGCGAACATCTCGGCGGCGCTATGGGGAACATGCCGTCTTGTGCGAAATTTCTTCATGACGGCCTGTTTCTAGACCTTTTTACCCCTGCCCGAAAGCGCTGGCGCATCGCTCCAGGCCGGGTGTTTTGCGCAAAACGGCGCTGGTTTATGGCCCGGATCGGTTTACATATATTGCAACGCGGGAACCAACCGCGCCGGCGCGCCGATGAATGCGCGTGGATCAGGGAAGGAAGCCCTTATGGCGAATAAATCGAATTTCACGAATGAAGAATGGAAGAAATTGCTTGAGGCGCCGCTACTGGCGGGCTTTGCGGTGAGCGCCGGCGATCCCAGCGGCTTCATCGGCACGCTGCAGGAAGGCATGGCGAGCGCCAAAGCGCTGGCCGCCGCCAAGGCCAACCCCAGCGCGGATGAACTTAATCAAGGCGGTGGTCGACGATCTCCTCACCCCGGAATGCCGCACCGCGGCGCGCGAAGGCGTCCGTACGCTGGTTCAGGGCGCGAAGCTCGACGAACTCAAGACGCGGGCGCTCAACGAACTCGCGAGCACGGCGCAAATCCTCGCCGCCAAAGCGCCGGGCGACGCCGGCCCCTTCAAGGCGTGGCTGCGGGAGATGGCGAATCTCGTCGCGGAAGCCGGCACAGAAGGCGGCATCCTCGGCTTTGGCGGCGTAAAAGTGAGCGACGCCGAGCGCGCTACGCTGGCGGAAATCGACAAGACGCTGGCGTAATAAAAAGGGCGGCGTGGACGCCACGCCGCCTTTTAGCTTTGTTTTTGAAAATTAATTGCCGCCGGCGCTTCCGATCTTCGAGCCGATGTCGTTCATTTTGTTCGTGACATTTGTGCCGACAGAAGTCCACGCTCCAATGGCCGCAACGCTGATCAACCCGGCGATCAGCGCATACTCAATCGCCGTGGCGCCGGACTGATTGCGGCGGAATTTCTTCAGCAATGACAACATGATTTTCCCTCCTCGACAAAGCCAAAGGTCAAAAACGCACCCCGGCATATGTCAACTAATATATAGTCAAGCCCCCGCTTATTCAAGCAATAGTCAAGATAAAGGTTACCGACGACTGGCGGCGCCGCACAAAATTTTCTATTTAATTTAATAATATCATTAGCTTGCAATAAATTGTCGCATCCCTGTCGTTGCGCTGATGGTTAATGTTGCAAGCATATCTCCAACGTTGCGTCAGAGAGCGCCCGCGTGGTCAAACCCGGCGCACAGCGCGCGTAATCTCGCGAAATCCGCGCCGGCGTGGTGCGAGGAACGGGTCAACGGCGAGGCGGCGACATAGGCGAAGCCCTTTGCCAGCGCCATTTCGCGCCAGGCGTCGAATTCCTCCGGCGGCGCAAAACGGGCGACCGGGTGATGGCGCCGCGTCGGCGCCAGATATTGGCCGAGGGTGAGGAAATCGACCGCCGCGACCCGCATGTCGTCCATCACCTGCATGACCTCGTTGCGGCTCTCGCCGAGGCCGAGCATCAGGCCGGATTTGGTGAAAATATTCGGATTCAACTCCTTCGCCCGCTGCAACAGGCGCAGCGAATGGAAGTAACGCGCGCCGGGTCGCACCGTGACATAAAGCGACGGCACGGTTTCGAGATTATGATTGAAGACATCCGGTCCGGCGGCGACCACCGTCTCCAGCGCCCCCGGCTTTTTGAGAAAATCCGGTGTGAGGATTTCGATGCTGGTTTTCGGACAGGCGGCGCGAATGGCGCGAATGGTCTGCGCAAAATGCCCGGCGCCGCCATCGGGAAGATCGTCGCGATCGACCGAGGTGACCACGACATGCGCCAGCCCCAGGGCCTTTGTGGCCTGCGCCACCCTGCCCGGCTCCTCAGGATCGAGCGGCGCCGGCTGGCCGGTGGCGACATTGCAGAAGCCGCAGGCGCGGGTGCAAACATCGCCCATGATCATGAAGCTGGCGTGTTTCTGCTCCCAGCAGCCGCCGATGTTCGGACAGGCCGCCTCCTGACAGACGGTCGTTAAGCCGGCGTCGGCGAGCAGCGCCCCGGTCTCGCGCCAGAGCGCCGAGCCGGGCGCCTTGACCCGCAGCCAGGGCGGCTTGGGAAGCGCGGGGTGTTCGGGTCGCGTCGCCTTCTCCGGATGGCGCGCGGCGCCGGTCCGCTTGCGGGGATCGTCGTTGAGCAGGTCGATGACAGGCAAGGATCTATCCCGAAGCTCTATCCGCTGATCCTCGTATCATAGGTTGTCCGGCGGCATGACGCGAGGGCGGCGGGTAAAATATTCAGTGGGCGAGGCATGAGCCGACGCCGGCAATGCGGCGGCTTTCGCGGAGGAGAGCAGCGGAATCCGACGCCAACTTAATATTAATTTTAATCTTTAACTTTAAGTTTTAAACTTAATTAAAACATATATTTATTGAATATCATAATAATCAGAATTGCTAGGCTACAAATACTCGACCTCGAGAACGCCCGGGATTTCGCGTAGCGCGCTGGCGGTGGCGGTATTAACGCTATAACCGCCGGGCAGCCGAATTTCGATCTCTTCGGGCGCGACGTCGCGCTTGAACAGGATCGACACCTCGCCCTCGCCGCGCCCGGTCAGCCGGCCCTTGATCCGGGCGACGGGCTCTTGATCGCGCAGGACAATGCGCAGCCCTTTTTGGGCGCGCGCGGCCGCCTGCTCCAGCGGCTCGACGGCGACGATCCGGGCGCGCACGTCCTCGCCCTCTATGGCCGCCGACAGCGTCACCAGTACCGCCGCCCCTTTTTCGAGATCGTCGCGATACTGGTTGAGCCCCTCCTGAAACAGGATCGCCTCGAACTGCCCGGTGGTGTCGGAAAGCTGGACAATGCCCATTTTCGAACCCGACTTGGTGCGCCGCTCAGCGCGGTCGAGCACGACGGCGGCGAGCCGTCCGGCGGTCGCGCCGCGCTTCACGTCGCTCACGAATTTCGTCCAGCGCGACACTCGAAGCTTGTGGAGCAGCCCGGCGTAGGCGTCGAGCGGGTGACCGGAGAGGAAGAATCCCGCCGCCTCATATTCGCGGCGCAGAGTCTCGGCGACTGGCCAGGGCGCGGTTTTCGGCAGAGCGAGATCGTCATCCGCCTCGGCGGCGCCGAACAGGGCGTTCTGGCCGGCGTTGCGATCGTCGGTGTGGCGATTGGCGGCGGCGAGGACCGGCTCTATCGCCGCAAAAGCCGCCGCACGATTGCTCTCCAATTCGTCGAAGGCGCCGCAGGCGGCGAGATTTTCAAGCACCTTCTTATTGACCTCGCGCGGGTTGAGGCGCCGCGCCAAGTCGGAAAGATTGCGGAAGGGCCGGTCGCCGCGCGCCCGCACAATCGACTCCGCCTGCCCTTCCCCGACGCCCTTGATCGCCGACAGCGCATAGCGAAGGACGAGTTTGCCGTCGGCGCCGGGCGCGACATCGAAATCGACGCCGGAGCGCTGGATCGAGGGCGGCTCCACGACAATGCCAAGCCGCCGCGCTTCGTCGCGAAACTCGGCGAGCTTGTCGGTCTGGCTTTTATCGAAGGTCATCGAGGCGGCGAGAAACTCCGCCGGATAATGCGCCTTGAACCAGGCGGTCTGGTAAGCGATCAGCGCATAGGCGGCGGCATGGCTCTTGTTGAAGCCGTAATCGGCGAACTTCGCCAGCAGATCGAAGATTTCATTCGCCAACTGGCTGGTCAGCCCGCGCTCAATCGCGCCGGTGACGAAACGGTCGCGCTGCGCGTCCATCTCGCTCTTGATCTTTTTGCCCATGGCGCGGCGCAGATTATCGGCCTCGCCCAGCGAATAGCCGGACAGCACCTGCGCGATCTGCATCACCTGTTCCTGATAGATGATGACGCCGAAAGTCTCTTTGAGGATCGGCTCAATCGCGGGGTGGATGTAATCCGGCTCCTCGTCGCCGAGCTTCACCGCGCAATAGGTCGGGATATTCGCCATCGGGCCGGGACGATAGAGCGCCACCAGCGCAATAATGTCTTCGAACCGGTCGGCGTGCATCTCGACCAGCGCCTTGCGCATGCCGGCGCTTTCCAGCTGGAACACGCCGATGGTCTCGCCGCGTCCGAGCATGGCGTAGGTCTCGGCGTCGTCGAGCGGTACTTTGGCGAGATCGAATTCGGGATCGCGCCGACGCGCGAGATCGCCCGCCATGGCGAGCACGGTCAGGGTCTTCAGGCCGAGGAAGTCGAATTTGATCAGCCCGGCCGGTTCCACCCATTTCATATTGAATTGGGTCGCCGGCATGTCGGATTTGGGATCGCGATAGAGCGGCGTCACCTCATGCAGCGGCCGGTCGCCGATGACGATGCCGGCCGCGTGGGTGGAGGCGTTGGAGTAAAGTCCCTCCAGCGCGCCGGCGATCTTGAACAGCCGCGCGACCCGCTCTTCTTCCCGCGCCGCATCGCGGAGTTTCTGCTCGCTGGCCAGCGCCTCGGCGAGCGTCACCGGCTTGGCCGGATTCTGCGGCACCAGCTTGGCGAGCTTGTCGACCTGTCCGAGCGGCATCTCCAGCACGCGGCCGACGCTGCGCAACACGCCGCGCGCCAGGAAGGAGCCGAAGGTGATGATCTGGGCGACGCGATCGGCGCCGTAGCGCGCGCGCACATAATCGATCACCTCGCCACGCCGGGTCTGGCAGAAATCGATATCGAAGTCCGGCATTGAATTACGTTCGGGATTAAGGAAGCGCTCGAAGAACAGACCGAAACGCACCGGATCGAGATCGGTGATCGTCAGCGCATAGGCGACCAGCGAGCCGGCGCCCGAGCCGCGGCCCGGTCCGACCGGAATGCCCTGCGACTTCGCATATTTGATGAAGTCGGAGACGATCAGGAAGTAGCCGGGAAAGCGCATCTTTTCGATGACGCCCAGCTCAAAATCGAGACGCGCCAGATATTCCTCGCGCGTGCGCCCTTCTGCGGGGCCATGGGCGGCGAGACGCGCTTCCAGCCCTTCCTGCGACTGACGACGCAACTCGGCCGCTTCAGTATCGTCGAGCGGACGATCATCCTCCGCGCTCTGGATAAAACGCGGCATGATCGGTTTGCGCGTCTGCGGGCGGTAGCTGCAACGCTGCGCGATCTCGACCGTATGCGCGATTGCCTCCGGCAGATCGGCGAAGAGTTCGCGCATCTGGGCGCGGGTTTTAAAATAATGTTCGGGCGAAACCCGCCGCCGTTCGACGACGCCGGTCACCGAACCTTCGGCGATGCAGAGCAACGCATCATGCGCCTCGAAATCGCCGAGCGACGCAAAATACGGTTCGTTGGTGGCGACCAGCGGCAAGCCGCGTCGATAAGCGAGATCGAGCAGCACTGGCTCAACCTCTCGTTCGCGCGGCAGCTTGTGACGCTGCAACTCAATATAGAGCCGACCATCGAACAAGGGCTCCAGCGCGGCGAGCCGCGTCCGCGCACGTTCGTTCTGGCTGGCGGCGATGGCCCGATCGAGGCCACCGTCCGGCCCGCCGGTCAATGCGATCAGTTCGTCAGCCGACTCCGCCAGCCGCATCAGCGAAATTTGCGGCGCTTCGCCCGGCGGGGTCTCCAGATAGGCGAGCGACGCCAGCCGCATCAGATTGCGATAGCCGCCCTCGGATTTGGCGAGCAGCACAAGATTGCCGAAACGTTCGTCGCGGCCGGTGACCGATGTCGTCTCCGCATCGCCGAAATCGACGCAAAGCTGAACGCCGGCGATCGGCTGCACCCCGGCCTTCGCGGCTTTTTCGGAAAACTCCAGCGCCGAAAACAGATTATTGGTGTCGGTGACGGCCAGCGCCGGTTGTCCGTCGCGCACGGCGAGATCGATCAGCTTGCCAAGCGCCAGCGCGCCTTCCCGCAATGAGAAGGCGGTGTGGACATGGAGATGAACAAAGCCGGCGTCGGAAAAAGCCATGCCGCATTCTAGCCGAGTCGCGCCGCGCGCCGGAACGGCGGTTGCGCCCCCGTCCACAAGCCACGGCGGGCGAGCACATAAAAAAGCCCGGCAAGGCGAACCTTGCCGGGCTTTTTCACCCAGGTCGGGGGGAGGACGACCAGGAAATCTGCAGTGAGATTATTCAGCCGGGGTCAGGCTGCGGGCGGCGGCTTCGAACGGCTTGAAGGCGTCCTTCGCCATCACGGTATAAAGCTCGCCGATCCGGGTGGCGCCGGCGACGAAATCCTCATAGGCGCTCTTGGCGAACTCGGTCTGAAGCTGAACCGCCTCATCGACCTTCTTCACCGTAACCAGCTTCTCAGCCAGCACGCGGCTCTTTTCAAAGGACTTCTTGGTGTAGTCCGAGCTTTCGGCGGCGATGCTCTGCCAGCCCTTGGTGACAGCCGCCGACGACGCCGTCAGCGCCTCAAACTGCTCTTTGCCGAAGCCCTGCGCCTTATCAAAACCAGCCATGATCTATCTCCTTGTTTCTCTTGGATATAGCCCGGAACCCTATCTGCCTGGCCACGTCCCGAATTCCGATAATTGACAATATATGCACCGCACAAATTTTGTCAAGGAAAAATATTGCAGTGCAACATGCTTAAAATTTTCTGCATTTAACTTGGGAGTAACCGGATTCTTTTAGTTTTTTCAGCTGTGGCGTTTTGGCGACAGCGCGTGTTCGCTGTTGCAGCATTCAGGATGCGTTTCAATGAATAAACCGGGTCTCCTGCGCCGTCTGGCGCAGCCGCGCAAGCTGGCGGCCGTCTTCGCAGCCGTGGCGGCTTGCGGCGTCGTCATTGCGAGCCCGGCCGAAGCCCGTCGCCACACCTATGTGAGCCATCACGCCCATCGCGGCGGCGGCGACGAGGTGATCGGCGAGCATCGCGGTTTTGCCGCGATCGTGGTCGACGCCAACAGCGGCCGCACGCTCTATTCGCGCAATGAAAACGACCTGCGCCATCCTGCGTCCGTCACCAAGGTGATGACGCTGTATCTGCTGTTCGAACAACTCGAAAAAGGGCGGATGCGGCTCGACACGCCGCTAATGATTTCATCCCATGCGGCGATGCAGGCGCCCTCGAAGCTCGGCCTGGCGCCCGGCGAGACGATCAGCGTGGAAAACGCCATCAAGGCGCTGGTCACAAAATCCGCCAATGACATCGCCTGCGCCGTCGCCGAAAATATTGGCGGCTCGGAAGCCAATTTCGCGCGTCTGATGACGCGCAAGGCTCATGCGCTTGGCATGAGCAAGACTCATTATGAGAACGCCTCCGGCCTGCCCGATCCGGCGCAGGTGACGACTGCGCGCGATCTCGCGGTGCTCGGCCGCGCCATTCAGGATCGCTTCCCGCGTTATTATCGTTATTTCTCGACGCACACCTTCGCCTACAATGGCGCGCTGCATCCCAATCACAACCATCTACTTGGCCGCGTTGAAGGCATGGATGGCATCAAGACCGGCTACACCCGCGCCTCCGGCTTCAATCTGCTGACCTCGGTGCGCCGTGATCATCATCATATCGTGGCTGTCGTTATGGGCGGCGTCACCGCCGGCGCACGCGACCGGATCATGGCCGATCTGATCGAAGAGCACATCAATGGCGGCGCCACCGTGCGCACCACCGCAGCGATCAATGAAGACGCGCCCGCCGACGATGTCGCCGCAGCGCCTGCCGAAAATGATCTGCCGTCGCGCTTTGGCCGCGCGGTTGAGCGCGTAGCGGAAGCGGTTGCGCCGCGCGCCGCAGAACCGCAAGTCGAACGCGCCGCCGAAGAGGCGCCCGCCGAACCGGTTGTCGCCGAACGCCCGGCTGAACGTCGCGCCGCTTACGCGCCTGAAATTGATCCGGAGCCGCTCGCCAGCCTTCCGCCCACCGCGCCTTCACACAACAAAGCGGTTGTCGTCGCGCTGGAGAAAACGGAAAAAAGCGTCAAGATTGAAAAGCTGTCGCATAACGACAATAAGCCGGCCGCATTATTCAAAGCCGCTGGCGACAAAACCACACCGATTGTTCGTCCGGCTTTTGTGCCCGGCCTGATCCAGAAACAGGTCGCGCAATCGCTCACCGACAAGAAAAAAGCCGGCGCTGGCAAAACGCAGACTGCCGTCGCTGACGGTTCAACGACGAGCCGGGTGATGAAATCGCATGAAGCGGCGTCCGCCAATGCGACCACGCCGTCCGCCATCCGCGCCACCCCGGCCGTTGCGTCGAACGCCGCCGCCAGCGGTCGCCCGGCGCGCGCGGGCTGGATGATCCAGATCGGCGCCGCAGAAAATCCCGAGAAAGCCAATCTGCTGCTGTCGCGCGCACGCGCCCAGATTCAGACCTTCCCGGCCAACGCCAGGGCTTTCACGGAAAAGGTGCAAAAGGGCAATGAAACGCTGTATCGCGCCCGCTTCGCCGGTCTTGAGGAACAAAGCGCTGAATCGACCTGCAAAGCGTTGAAGCGTTCCGGTTTCGCCTGCTTCGCAACCAAGAATTAATTGGGGCCTGAACGAAAATGTCCGCCATCTGGGATCATCATTCGCAACAGCGTCGCAGCGGATCACTGACGTCGGCGCAACAGGACATCCTTGGCCTCGTTGACCCACGCCGCGAGGTCGGTCGCCCCTCCAAGGTCTGGATGAAATTTCTTCATCAGATCACGATGGGCTCGCGTGATTTCGGCGGCGCCAGCGCCTTTTTTCAGCCCGAGAATTTCATAGGCTTCATCCTCAGAAATCGCCGCAGCGCGGCGGCCGCCCGCCTCGCCCGTCTGACCGCGCCGCGCGTTAAAGTCCGCATCGCCTGCCGCGCGCCATCCGGGAAAGCGGCGATCCAGATACGCCTCTAACAGACGCGCGCCGTCAGGGTCTTCGTTCTGACAATGCGCATAGAGTTCGAATAATCCGCTGCGCGACAGGCTCGCGAGCGTCTTCCCCTCATCCGCGCCAGCGAGAATAACGCCGCTCATGGCGCCGGTGGCGTGATCCAGCGTCATCTCGATCATCGCCGAACGCACGCGCGACACGCCGGCGCCGCCTGCCCCGGCATTGCGCATGCCCGAAGGCGCCATCACGCCGCGCAGAAGCCAGAAGCCAAAGCCGCCAAGCGCCAGCCCAAAATCAAAACGTCCGCGCAACAAAAGAAATCCAGCGACAAGCAAAGCTGCCACGCCGCCGCCGTAACGCAGGATGCGCGCCAGCGCCGCCGGCGACGCTTTGGCGTAGGCCTTCAGCAGCATGTAGGTGAGGACCAGCGCCAGAAATCCCAGCAAGATCGGCATGGCTATCGCGTCCTCATTTGCGCCAGCAGCAGACGCGCCGCATCTGCGCCGGCGTTGGCGCGCTTTTCCAGCTCGGGCAAACCGCCAACGGCATAGGCCGCGGCGGCGGCGAGCAATTCCTTGAGACGATGCGGCGCCGAGGCGTCAAAGGCCGCATGGGCGCCGCCGGTGAGGTGCGCAATCTCGCGAAAAGCGCCGCTTGCCGCCGGATCGACGCCTTCCTGAAACAGAAACGTCTTCACGCCAAGCAGACCGAGTTCGCCCGCCGTCTGCGCCAATGCGTCAATGCTCTCCTCCATCGCATCGCCAATATAGACCAAGGCGCCCACGCGCGCGGCGCGGGCTTCGTCGCGCGCATGGGCGAGCACACGGCCGATTTGGGTCTTGCCGCCCTGGCAGGAGATGCCGGCCATCAACCGGCCAAGTCCCTCCCCGCCACTGACGAAACGCGAGGCGCGGCATTCATCGAAGCCACGGAAATAGACCAGCTGCACGTCCAGCCCGCCCTGCGCCGCTGTCGCGCGAAACATTTCGCCTTGTATCGACTGGGCGAGATCCCATGTTGGTTGCCGACTCATGG
>JALRFG010000048.1:7699-11371 GCA_023253795.1 Methylocystis sp. | reverse complement strand
CGACCACAGCTGGGGCAGGACACGATTTCTAGTTTTCTCTCGCGCAGGTTCAGTGATTCCAAAATCTTGAGGCCCACCTTGACCTCTTCAGCCGGAGGCGCAGACCACGACACGCGAATGGTGTCGCCGATGCCATCTTGCAGCAACACGCCAAGCGCGGCGGCCGAAGCGACAATGCCTTTCGAGCCCATGCCGGCTTCGGTGAGTCCAAGATGCAGCGCGTAATCGCTGCGTTGCGCCAGCATCCGGTAGCAGGCGATGAGATCCTGCACGGCGGAGACTTTCGCCGAAATCACAATGCGGTTCTTCGGCAGGCCGATGTCCTCGGCGCGCTGGGCCGACGTCAGCGCCGAACGCACCAGCGCTTCGCGCATCACGGCGCGCGCGTCGATCGGTCGATCGGAATTGGCGTTCAGATCCATCAGATGGGTCAGCAATTCCTGATCGAGCGAACCCCAGTTGGCGCCAATACGCACAGCCTTGTCATGTTGGGCGGCGAGTTCGACGATGGCGGAGAATTGCTTGTCTCTCTTGTCCTTGAAGCCTACATTGCCGGGGTTGATGCGATATTTGGCGAGCGCTTCGGCGCAGGCCGGATGATCGGCGAGCAGCTTGTGGCCGATGTAATGGAAGTCGCCGACAAGCGGAACATGGATCCCCATCTTGTCGAGCTTTTCGCGAATATGCGGAACGGCGGCGGCCGCTTCGTCGCGATCGACGGTGATGCGCACCAGCTCCGAGCCGGTCTGCGCCAGCGCCGCCACCTGTTTGACGGTCGCGTCGACGTCAGCGGTGTCGGTGTTGGTCATCGACTGCACGACTATCGGCGCCCCGCCGCCGACGGTCACGGCGCCGGTGCCTTTGCCGATCCGCACAGATTGCGTGCGATGACGCGTCGCGGGTTCGGCGGAAACGGGATCGGGCAGGCGCGTTTCGTCAGCGTCGCGCGTCAAAACATCGGTCATGGGCGTCCGGGCTCCGGTGCTGACTCTTTCCCGCGCTTTCAGTCTCATCGCCGCAGAGCGGCGCGCGGACCCGCGCGGTTGGTCGGTGAGAGCATGTCCTGTCCACGACGGCGATTCAACCGCCGGGCAAGCTTGCGTCCTAGGTCGCGCGGAATGGGCCGGAGGTCAAGCCTAACCAAGCTTTGTGCGCGGATCGTAAGGACGCCGATCGCGCAGTTCGCGCATCTGCGCCTCAAAGCCGGCGTCGGCCGCCTCCGGCAGCATCAGCTTGAGCGTCACATAGAGGTCGCCGGCCGGTTTGCCGTCGGCGGCCGGCAGGCCCTTGCCACGCAGGCGCAGGGTCTGGCCGCCATTGGCGCCGGCGGGAATGGCCAGCTCCACCTTGCCGTCGAGTGTCGGCGCCTGGATTTTGGCGCCCAGCGCCGCCTCATAGATCGTCACCGGCAGATCGAGCCGGAGATTGCGCCCTTCCAGCCGGAACCACGGATGCGGGGCGGCTTTCACCGTCACCAGCGCGTCGCCGGCGTCGTCGCCGCCCGCGCCCGGCTGACCCTGTCCGCGCAGGCGGATTTGCTGGCCGTCCTCGACGCCGGCGGGGATTTTCACGTCCAGCGTGCGTCCGCCGGGCAGGATCACCCGCGCCGAACCGCCCTGCACAAGCGTCTCCAGCGGCACGACTGCGGCGGCGGCGACATCATCGCCCCGCGCCGGGCGTGGCCCTCCGCCGCGGCGACGGCCGCCGCTGAACAGATCGAAAAAGTCTTCAAACCCTCGTCCGCCCCCCGGTCCGCCTGGCCCACCGGGTCCGCCGCCGCCGAAGTTAAAGTCGAAATGCGTCTCGCCGGCGCGACCGCCGCGCGAAAAGCCGCCAGGGCCGGCGCCAAAGCCTTCGAAGCCGCGCGGTTTGCCGTCGGCGCCGATCTCGCCGCGGTCGAAGCGGGCTTTTTTGTCCTCTTCGCCAAGGATTTCATAGGCGGAATTGATTTCCGCAAAGCGCTCCTTGGCCTTGGGGTCTTTATTGGTGTCGGGATGAAATTTCTTGGCGAGCTGGCGATAGGTTTTTTTGATGTCAGCCGCGCTCGCCGTGCGGGCGACGCCGAGAACGTCGTAAGGATCACGCATAAAGCTTCAATAGCCCATGTGAGCGCCCGCCCAAAGCGGCGCAGGCGCGAATGACTTTTGTTTAGATGGGAAAGCGGCGTCCGGCGCGCAAGATCCAAGGGGTGAAACGGCCTGGAGGTTTATGTGGCTGGTTTCAGGCTTTTTTGCCGTTCGCGGCCTTTTCGTCCTTCACCGCGTCGGCGGCTTTCGCCTCCGGCTTCACCCGGATCAGCGTCCATTCGGCGGTTTTGTCGCGACAGGCGGCGCCCTCAATTCGCTCGGACTCGCCGCCGGCGTCGATCTCTGCGGCGAAGGCGCGACAAATGCGGCCGTCGAGCGGATAGGGCAGGCCCGTGGGCCGGAAGGCGCCATGCGCGCCGGAGGCGGGATTGTCCCAGTTGACGCTCTGGCCGCTGCCCTGCGGATCAAGCGCCGTGCCGAGCGCCGCCGTGGCGCGGCGGGCGTCTTCGACGTCGAGCGCTTTCGAGAGTTTGAGATTTTGCGGGTTGAAGGCGGCCGTCCGCGCTGAAGGTTTGGCGATGGAGCCGGTGACGTCGTCGTCCCGGCCGCCCCACATCGCCGCGCCAGTCGTCGGCACCGCCATCGAGCAGCCGGAGAGCGCGCCAATCATCGCCGCCGCCGCGGCGATCTGCGCGCCGGACATGGATTGAGGAAACGCGCCACGAGCGCTATGTCTCTTATACAACAACGTCAAACACACCTTCGCAATGCGGATCGGGCCGCAAGAACGGCCAGTCGGAGAGGATTTTCGCTTGAACGCGTTAACGTCTGGTGACTTTGTCGAAGCGGAGGAGCCTTTCGCGCTTTTTGGCGCGTGGTTCGAAGAGGCCGGCAAGTCAGAAATCAACGATCCCAACGCCATGGCGCTGGCGACGGCGGACCCCGACGGCATGCCCGACGCACGCATGGTGCTTCTCAAGGACTGGTCGCCGCAGGGGTTCGTCTTCTACACCAACGCCGAAAGCGCCAAGGGTCGCCAGCTCGCCGCCAATATGCAGGCGGCGCTGCTGTTTCACTGGAAATCCTTGCGTCGGCAGGTGCGGGTGCGCGGGTCGGTGACGCCGGTCACGGACGCCGAGGCCGACGCCTATTACGCCAGCCGGCCGCGCGACTCGCGCATCGGCGCCTGGGCGAGCCAGCAGTCGCGGCCGCTCGAAAGCCGGTTCGCGCTCGAAAAATCCGTTGCGCAATATGCGGCGAAATACGCCATCGGCGATATTCCGCGCCCTCCTTACTGGCGTGGGTTTCTGGTCAGTCCGCTGGCGATGGAGTTCTGGTCGGATCGACCGTTTCGCCTGCATGACCGCGTGCGTTTCTCTCGCGATGCGGTTGACGCCGCATGGCGCAAACAGCGGCTGTATCCGTAATGTCGTCATCTCGCCTCCTCTGCGGACTTGTGGCGGCGGCGCTTGTCGCCGCGTCGCCGGCGCCGGCGCAAAGCCTGTTCGACCTGTTGACCGGCGGCGGCGACCATTCCCCGTCGCGTTCGGCGCCGGAGTCCTCCAGCTCTGCGCCCCGGGCCGCGCCCAGGCCGGAGGCGAAAAAGAAAAAACCCGCCGCCCCCAAGCCGACCGATCAGGCGCAA
>JALRFG010000048.1:0-7689 GCA_023253795.1 Methylocystis sp. | reverse complement strand
AAAAAACGCCGGGGGCGGCGTCTGACGCCCCGCCGTCCGCCGATGCGCCGCCGGCGCCCTATGAGGCGCAGGCGCTGCGGCTGTCGGAGATCATCGGCGCGCTGGCCTATCTGCGCGATCTGTGCGCCGCCGGCGATGGCGACGACTGGCGCAACAAGATGACGGCGTTGCTGAACGCCGAGGCGCCGACGGGCGCGCGCCACGATAAATATGTCGCCGCCTTTAATCGCGGATTTCGTGGCTATGAGCTGACCTATCGGACCTGCACGCCCAATGCGCGCGCGGCGATCGCTCGTTATCTCGACGAAGCCGGCCGGGTCACCGAGGATCTCACCTACCGTTACGGCGGCATTTAACTTTTCTGCCGCGCCGGATTAACCGTTTGGAAAGACGTGTCTCGCGCCCCGCGCGCGGCTTGGCTAAAGTAGCCGTTATGACGCTCCTGACTTCCGCCGCCACCGACGACGCCCGCCGCGAACAACATCGCGCCGCGCTTGATTATGTCACCGAAGCTTTCGCCGAAGCGATTCTTGCCGGAATTGAGAGCGATTCCTTTGCGCAGGCGGCGCTGGAGGCGGCGTTGCAGGAGTTTGTCGCGGCCTATGGCGAGGAGCAGGCGGCGCGTCTGGCCGAGGCCTTGCCGGCGCGCATCCGCGCCGGAGAATTCACCCTGACCGCGCGTCACTGAGCCGCCCCGGGTCCGGCTGCGGCAATCCGCGCCTGACTTTTGTCGGGAAATCAGGCAAAAGGGGCCCGCGTAACGGCGCAGGCGGGCGATGATCGCGCAGCCCCGCGCGCTTGATGCATCCCGGCGACGCGCGCCGCCTGACGCTTAACGACCCCATGTCCCGAACGCTTTTGTGCCTCGCCCGTCATGGCGAGACCAACTGGAACATCGAACGCCGCTTTCAGGGCCAGTTCGACATTGCGCTCAACGCCCGTGGCCGCGCGCAGGCGCAGGCGCTGGCCAAAGAGCTGACGAACGCGTCGTTCGACTGCATCTATTCCAGCGATCTGTCGCGGGCCAGCGTGACCGCCGAAGCGCTCGCCAGGCCGCGCGGTCTGCCGATCGTCAAACGCGTCGAACTGCGCGAAAAAAGCGACGGCGTCTGGCAGGGCCATACGCATGCCGAAGTGCAGGTGATCTACGAAGATCTCTATCCGCATTATCTCAGCCGCACGCCGGATTTCGCTGCGCCGGAAGGCGAGACGCTGATCGCTTTTCGGAAGCGCATCGCCGCCGCCCTGACGCGGATCGCGCAGGAAAATCCCGATCGCTGTGTGATGATCGTCGCGCACGCCGGCGTGCTCGATGTCGCCTGGCGTCTCGCGACAGGCGCCGACTTATCCACGAAGCGCGAACATCCGGTGTTGAACGCTACGCCGAACTGGATCGCCTATGAGGACGGTCGATGGTCCTTGGTCGATTGGGCGAAACCGGAAGGCCGCACAGAGGTCGCCGCGCCCTGGGATGGTCGCAAGCTGCCGCGTCGACCGGCGGCGCGCGCGCTCATCGTCGAGCCACAGGGTCGCGTGCTGCTGGTGCGTTATGGCGGCGGTCTGTCGCCGCATTTTATCGAAATCGGTCATGATCATTTCTGGGGAACGCCCGGCGGCGCGCTGAACGAAGGCGAAAGCTTTCCCGATGCGTTGAAGCGCGAACTTTATGAAGAGATCGGCTTCGAACTTGTCGATCATCCCGGTCGCGTTGTGGCGACGCGCGAATTTCCAATGGAGCTGGGCGACGACTGGCATCTGGCGATCGAGCGTTATTATCTGATCCGCGCGCCGATGTTCGATCCCGCGCCGCAGGCGCCGACGCCGGAAGAACAAACGCATCTTACGGGTTGGCGCTGGTGGAGCCGTGAAGAAATCGCTGAATCGAAAGAGCTGATTTTTCCGGAAGGGCTGGAGTCGTTACTGGGAAAGCTCACAAGCTAAGAATGATTGATCGATCATCAGCGACAAGAAGATCCTTCATCCATGATGTGCGCGGACCTGCATCAACCGACGCGCGCCGGATGTTGCGGAAAATTAAATCCGGCCTTTTTTCATCAGCCATAAAGCGGCGATAAAAATCCCTTTCGACACCGGCAATAACGCCAGCGCGCTGATGATCGTCGCCGCCATGACGATCATCCCTTCCTGCCACCATAACAATGCAGCATGCATTTCGAGAAAGATCAGCAGCGGGATGACGATGTGCGCGACAATGCCAATGGTGAGCCAGGCCGGCCCATCATCGGCGTCGAGGCCGTCGAAGCTCTCTTTGCAAACGGGACAGCATTCGGCGCGTTTGAGGTAAGAGATAAAAATCTTGCCGTCGCCACAGGCGGGACAGCGCTGGCGCGCGCCGCGCAACAGGCAGGTCAGGGTTGTGGGCGCGTCGGTCATTGGCTGTTTTTTCCGCTTTCGCTCTGACGGCAGGGATTTCTTCGTAAACGAAAAGCCAAATCGCGCCATCCTGATTCGCGCGCCTTTTATTCGCCGCCTGCGTCGGCGATCCCGTTTCGTGACAGATCGTCGCGGGCGGCGCGCAAGCGCCTGTCAGACAGGCGCGCGGGACGTCTCCCGCGCGCCGCCGCCATTGCCAAGCCGCCCGGTCTGGGTTAGCTCGACCCTGTCTTTTCCAGCTTTTCGCGGGCATGACGCGCCGCGCCTGTATCTGGCGGCCGCGCGTCTTGCGCCCTCACCCCGAGCGGAGCTTTTTCATGAAACTTCCCAACCAGTTCTATCGTCCGCTGGCCATTGGCGCGCCGGCTCCTTTTCGCGAGCCGCCGGTCAAGGTCGAGCGCATGATCCACTTCGTGCCGCCGCATCTCGAAAAATTCCGCGCCAAGGTTCCTGATATCGCCAAGCAGGTCGACGTCGTGCTCGGCAATCTTGAGGACGCGATCCCGGCCGACGCCAAGGAAGCGGCGCGCGCCGGCTTCATCGAGATGGCCAAGGCAGTCGATTTCGGTTCGACCGGTCTGTGGACCCGCATGAATTCGCTGAATTCGCCCTGGGCGCTCGACGACATGATCGAGGTGGTCGGCGCGGTCGGCAACAAGCTGGACGTGGTGATGCTGCCCAAGGTCGAGGGACCGTGGGACATCGCCTATCTCGATCAGTTGCTCGCGCAGCTTGAGGCGAAGAACGGCGTCACCCGGCCGATTATGATCCACGCCATTCTCGAAACCGCCGAGGGCGTCAAGAATGTCGACGCGATCGCTGCGGCAAGCCCACGCATGCATGGCATTTCGCTCGGACCGGCCGATCTCGCCGCCTCGCGCGCGATGAAGACCACCCGCGTCGGTGGCGGTCATCCGGAATATAAGGTGATCGCCGACGCTGAAGGCGAGGCGCCGCGCGCCACCTTCCAGCAGGATCTCTGGCACTACACCATCGCCAAGATGGTCGACGCCTGCGCTTCCGCCGGCATCAAGGCCTTCTATGGCCCGTTTGGCGATTTCTCCGATGCGGCCGCCTGCGAGTCGCAGTTCCGCAACGCCTTCCTGCTTGGCTGCGCCGGCGCCTGGTCGTTGCATCCGACACAGATCGACATCGCCAAGCGCGTGTTCTCGCCCGATCCGAAGGAAGTGGCTTTCGCCAAGCGTGTGCTGGAAGCGATGCCCGACGGCACCGGCGCGGTGATGATCGATGGCCGGATGCAGGACGACGCCACCTGGAAACAGTGCAAGGTCGTCGTCGATCTGGCGAAACAGGTTGCGGCGAAAGACGCCGATTTCGCCAAAATTTACGGGCTTTGAGTTTAAAAGCGGCCGACGCCTCTTCGCGCCGGCCGCATCTATTTGCCTGGTATTAGAGCTTTTCCAGCGTGGTTTCCGCGCTCGACACTGTCGCGACGCTGGAGTTCTCCTCGACATTGATCCAGTCGACGACGCCGTCATTGACGATGGCGGAGAAGCGCTTGCCGCGCACGCCCAGACCAAATTCCGTCAGATCGAGATCAAGGCCGGCGGCCTTGACGAACACGGCGGATCCGTCGGCGAGACCGTCAATCTTTGCATCTGCGCCGCTGTCTTTCAGCCAGTGATCCAGCGTGAAAATATCGTTGACGGCGGTGACGGCGATGGCGTCCACGCCTTTGGCCTTGATGTCCGAGGCCTTGGCGACAAAGCCTGGCAGATGTTTGGCGTGGCAGGTCGGCGTATAGGCGCCGGGCACTGAAAACAGCGCGATCTTGCGACCGGCGAAATAATCTTTCGCCTTGATCGGCTCGGGGCCGCCCGAGCCCATGCGGGTGAAGGTCACGTCGGGAATGCGGTCGCCGGCTTTCAGGGTCATGAGTTCTCTCTTCATCGGTTTTCGGTCCAAATTTAATCTAGGGCGTTTTCTCCAAATAAAAATCCCGCAAAAATTCTCGCAAAAATTCTCGCTTGTGGGGCGGTCACGCCGGAGTCATCATCCCGACATTGCTTAAATTGTTGGGCGAAGCCGCATTTTGCGTCGGCGCCGGGGGAGGAGTGACCATGGCGAATAATTCTGATGATACGCGGCAGGCTTGGGTCTGGAGCGAATATCGCGGCGAACAGGCCGGCGGCGCGCCGCTTGAAGCGATTGAGGTTTTTGAGGTCGCCGAGATCGCTCCCGCGCCGGCAGCCGCGCAGAGCGGCGGCGCCACAGGACTGATTCTGGCGGCGTTTGTGCTGACGATTTTAGGCCTGCTGTGGTTTGCTTCCGGCAGCAACAAGCCGGAGACGACCGTCGATAAAAGCGCCCCGCCAGCGGTGTCGTCCGAAGCGCCGCCGCCATCAGAGCCGGCGCCGACGCCTGCCGTCGCCGCTCCTCCCGCAGATCCCGCGCCGGCCGCTACGCCCGCGCCAGCTCCCGAGAAGCCCGCGCCGCGTCGGCAGAAGCGTCATCGCTGAAATATTCGATGAAATGTTGATGAACGGATCGCGGTTTCCCCCGCGATCCGAGAACGATCAGGTGCGCCAGGGGTGCTGCGGGAGGTCGCAGACGCCAATGGGCGCAACGCCGGCCTGCGCAACGGCGTGGTCATTTTCAACCGATGAGCCGCTGACGCCAATGGCGCCAATCATCACGCCTTCCGCATCGACGATGGGCAGGCCGCCGGGGAAGGTGATGAGGCCGTCATTGGAATGTTCGATGCCATAGAGCGGCCCGCCCGGCTGCGAGAGCTTGCCGATCTCGCCGGTCGGCATGCCGAAGAAGACGGCGGTCTTGGCTTTCTTGATCGCGATGTCGATGCTGCCGACCCAGGCGTCGTCCATGCGGTGGAACGCTTTCAGGACGCCGCCGGAATCGACGACGGCGATGCACATCTGGGTTTTGAGCTTCACCGCCTTTTTGCGGGCGGCGGCGATGGCCTTTTCGGCGTCGGCGATCGAGACATGCATCTTGAGACCTCCTCAGGAGATTGGCGTCAGGGAGCGGTTGCGGCCAGCGCGCCGGCGATCAGCGCCCGCGCATCGGCGGAATGCCAGGCGGCGGGGCCGTTGAGCAGGCCGATCTGGCAGCCTTCGGGATCGATCAGCAGGGTCAGCGGCAGGCCGAGCGCCTTGCCCGACTGTTTCATCTCGTAAAAAATATCGGCCTTCGGATCGGCGTAGAGCTTGAGCGATTTGAGGCCAAGCTCCTGAAACAGCGCTTTCGGTCGCTCCGGCCGGGTCGTGTCGATATTCACCGCCACCACCTCGAATTTATCCGAGCCGAATTCGGCCTGAAGCTTGTCGAGCTCCGGCATTTCGCCGCGACAGGGCACGCACCATGTCGCCCAGAGGTTCAGCAACACCGTCTTGCCGCGAAAGGCGGAAAGCTTCACCGGCTGTCCGGCGGGATCGTTAAAGGTGAAGTCGCCGACGCTCGCCGGCTTTTTGGCGATGGACATGGCGGCGACGTCGCCCTTCGCCAGCGGATCGACCGCCGCGGCGATTTTCGCCGCCGCCGAACAGGCTGGTCCGTCGCCGGCGCGCGCCGCGCCTTCCTTGCCGCTCGGGCCGCCCGCGTATAGAACCGCGCCCATTGCTGTTGCGAGCGCGAACGACGCGAAGCGTCGCGAAACGGCGGACGGCGTAATCATCTGGCGCAGGCTCCGGGGAATAAATGACCAGCAAAATATGGGGCGGGCGTTTTCAAAGCGCAACCGACGCCGTTCTTGAGGCGATCAACGTCTCGATCGATTTCGACAAACGGCTTGGCCCTCAGGACATCCGCGGTTCGCTCGCGCATGTCGCCATGCTGGCGGCGCGCGGGATCGTCTCACAGGATGACGCCGCGAAGATTACGCAGGGACTGGAGCAAATCAAGACCGAGATCGACAGCGAGACCTTCGTGTTCTCGCGCGATTACGAAGATATTCACATGAATGTCGAGACGCGCCTTGCGGCGCTGATCGGCCCCGCCGCCGGTCGCCTGCATACGGCGCGTTCGCGCAACGATCAGGTGGCGACGGATTTTCGTCTCTACATCCGCGACACCATCGACGCGCTCGACGCCCAGCTCGCGGATTTGCAATTGGCTTTGGCCGAACGCGCGCTGGCGGAGGCCGACAGCGTCATGCCGGGTTTCACCCATCTGCAATCGGCGCAGCCGGTGACGCTTGGCCATCATCTGCTCGCCTATGCCGAGATGATCGGCCGCGATCGCGGGCGTTTACAGGATGCGCGCAAGCGCGGCAATGAATGTCCGCTCGGCGCGGCGGCGCTCGCCGGCACATCCTTTCCGATCGATCGCCACATGACGGCGCAGGCGTTGGCCTTTGACCGACCGACCGCCAATTCGCTCGACAGCGTTTCCGATCGTGATTTCGTGCTGGAGACATTGTCGGCGGCCGCGATCTGCGCGACGCATCTGTCGCGTTTCGCCGAAGAGATCGTCTTGTGGACGACGCCGCAATTCGCTTTCATTTCATTGAGCGATAAATTCACCACCGGCTCGTCGATCATGCCGCAGAAGCGCAATCCCGACGCGGCGGAGCTGGTGCGTGGCAAAAGCGGCCGCATCATTGGCGCGCTGACGGCGTTGCTGATCGTGATGAAGGGCCTGCCGCTCGCTTACTCAAAAGATATGCAGGAAGACAAGGAAGGCGCCTTCGACTCCCTCGATAATCTGGCGCTGTGCATCGCCGCCATCGCCGGCATGGTGCGCGACATGCGCGTCAATCGCGAGCGGATGAAAAGCGCCGCCGGCGCCGGCTACGCGACGGCGACCGATCTCGCCGATTGGCTGGTGCGTCGATTGAACATGCCTTTCCGGGAGGCGCATCATGTCACCGGCCGCGTTGTGGCGTTGGCCGAAGGGCGTGGCGTTGGACTGGAGGCGCTGACGCTCGCCGATCTGCACAGCGTTGAGCCGCGCATTACGGATGAAGTGTTCGGCGTGCTTGGCGTCGAAAATTCGGTGGCGAGCCGCACCAGTTATGGCGGCGCGGCGCCGGAGAATGTGCGCAAAGCGGCGCAGTCCTGGCTGGATTGTCTGAAAGCGCAGAGGTAGTCGGCGATGAGCGAAGAAGCTGCGCGCCTTTATCTCGCCACGCCGGCGCTTCGCGCCGCCGTCGATTTTGCGCCCTTATTGGCGAGCGCGCTCTCGGCGGGCGATGTCGCGAGTCTTTTGATCCGTTTCGATATTGATGATCCGCGCAGCCGCGAAGCGATTGTGCGCGCTCTGGCCCCCATGGCGCAGGAGCGCGGCGTCGCGGTGATGGTTGACGGCGACATCAAT
>JALRFG010000047.1 GCA_023253795.1 Methylocystis sp. | reverse complement strand
GAAAATCAACGAAACTCATTCATGAACCATCAAAAATTCTGAAAATTTGCGAATGACGGTATTTGTTCAGAGCTTCCCTAGCATTGCTATTGCCGTAGACGCGCGCTCCATTTTGGCGCGTCTGGCGTTGTGAAATCCAAATCCCACTGAAAGCGGGAAAGAAAATTATAGCCCAGAAGAACAGAGGTTTGTGCGCCGAGCGCCTCTCGCAAAACGCCAAAATCATAGGCGAGAACGAAAATCCCTTTCACAACCCGCCCTTCGCCAAGACTGATTTCCTTGAGCTTGAAGAGTTTTGGCGCCCACCTGCCGCCGCCCGCCTCGCTCGCCTTGATGTGGCTCTTCACGGGCGTGAACAAATCGCTGTGACTTTTGACGAATGAGAGATCGACAGCGGAAATCTCCGCGCCGCTGTCAAACAGTCCTACCGTCGCAACGCCGCCGATCTGCACATTCACGCCGACCAGCCGGTCTGCGCCAAGCGTGACAAACGGCTGCTTCAGATCGCCTCCCGGCGTCTTCTGATCCGGGAAAACGATCTCGCGATGCGCCAGATCGAGCTGAAAACGCGTTCCCCTGAAGAAATCAAGCCCGAGTAGATCATCGCCATCGCTCGATGGGCAACGGCTTAAAGTGTATTTGGTCCGGCCGATGCTATCGCCCTGCGCCGCCTTGAGCAGCACGTTGCGCGCCTCGACATCGTCGCAACGCATCAACTTGCCGGAGGCGCCCATCGAACTCGTGTGGCCAACAACCGGAAAATCCTTATTCCAGAGCGCAAAAGTGATGCGAGATGTCGATGCGCCCGTATCCACTCGCATCTTGCCGGCGACGCTGCCAAAGCGAACAGGCGCATAAATACGACCGCCGCCATAATCCCCCTCATTCAACGACAAGGGAATCATCGACCGGCGCTCATCGCCAAAAGCGCCCGTCGCCATCGATGCCGTCGTTATGAGGAGCAAAAGAAGACGGTGGATGGATTGCATCTTATCAACTCCTCAGGCGCAGACCGGATATTTCACCAGATTCATTTACATGCGGGATGGTCGCATTTGCGCGCCGCCGCAATCATATCTTGCAAAGATTGTTTGCCGGGCCACCCCATAATGCCTGTCCCGGCAAGGACAAACGACGGCGTCATCGCCATGCCGGCGTTTGAGGCAAGATGCGCCTGTCGCGACAACACATCAGCGACAACCGAACTGTCGGCGGCTTCTTCGATTTTATGCGCATCGAGTTTCATCGCGCGCACGACATCCAGCGCGGCAGGTCCTGTCGCCTGCCCGTGGCGCTCGAACATCTTCATGTGAAAAGCGTAGGCCGCATCAGGACCATTCAGTCTCAGGATCGCCTGCTGAATTTTGGCGACCTGAACGGAGCCCAAAGAGAGAATTGGATTATTCACCAGCCCCAGGCGCAGGCCGGGATCATGCGCCAAAAGCGCGTCCAGCTCATAGGCGGCCTTGCGGCAATAACCGCAATTGTAATCGAAAAATTCGTAAATCGAGATATCCGCCGTCTTTGCGCCTTTCCAGACGACGCCCGCAAGCTGCGCGGGATCGAGCTCAACGGGCATTTTGAAGTTTTCAACCGGGGAGCCGTCGTCGCCATTGATGGCGAATTGCGGATCTGCGAGCGCCGGATAGACTCCGCCCAAAGCGGATATCGTCAAAAGGCCCAGTATGAATTCTCGTCTGTTCGACATATTTCGCGCCTCTCTGGATCAGGAAATCGTCACTGGATCAGGCCCAGCAGCTTTTTTCCTTCCTTTGACTTAAACTCTTTGTCGTCGAGCGTTCCGTCTTTATCTTCATCGGCGATGCGCAAAAGGCTATCGGCATAGATAAAATATTCATTCTTGTTCAAAACATTATCCTTATCCGTATCGGCTTTTTTGAATTCATCTTTTGACATCCGTTTGCCCAGCGCGGCGCGATCCACATTGCCATCGCCGTCGTTGTCGATTTTATCGAAGCTGTCGCTGGCGGCTTTGCCCATTTCCGAAATATCGACGGTCTGATCATTGTCGCCATCGAGACTAACGACTGGCGAGGGAACGGCGGCGTCCGGGGCGGCGGCGGCAAAACCGCCAAACATGGCCATTGAAATCGCAAAGCCGATGGAAATCGCTCGTTTCATTTTTATCCTCTCCCCGTCATCCCGACAGCCGGATCATAGACATGTGGAAAGCCACGGGAAAGCCCGCGACCAAACCCTGGCCTTAGCGGAAGCGCCTGATTTTACGCTCGGTCGCCTAAAAGACCGCCTCGGCCGCATCGCCGCATGATTGCCCCGTCCGCGTTGCTTTCAAACGCGGACTCGACTATCCCTTCGATATGCCTTGCGAACGCCTCGTCCCACGAGGGATCAGGCTTACCCCACCCTTTGATCTTTACTCGCCCATTCGCTGGATCGAGTCGTAGAATTGAGGCCTGCCGTGACGGATTCGAAACAGGACCCTGATGATATTGTCCGGGCGAGATATCGCGAGCTCGAAAAATATATTCCGCGTCGGGTCATGCCGGCGCAGACCGATGGTCGCCCGGCACTCAGAAGAGACCCGGAGTCGCAGGAGTCTGGCGCCGATATGGATTACGAGAGCTTCGTCAACTCCGTCAAAACCTCCTCTCTTGCGCTACGGGAGCTGGCGCGAAAAAATCAGGAGCTGACGCGCCATAACCAGGAAATCCAGTCGCAGGCGGAGCGCGTAATCGCCGCATTGCGCAGCGAGCTGGCCGGCGAGAAATCGCGCGCATCGGAGCTTGAGACAGAACTCGGCGCTCTCAGAAGCGAATCCGCCAAGCTCGTGAATGAAAGCGCCGCGCGCATTCGTGAGCTCGAGGCGTTGACGGCGACGCTTTCAGAGAAAGCGGAGCATGCGACGCAGGAACTTAAAAGCGCGAGAGAATGGCTTGATTATCTCTGCTCGCAGGCGGCCGGCGACCTCAGCGAGGCGCTCGCCGAGGCGGATCGGCTGATGACGCCGCACACGCAAGAGTGACGGGCTCATCTCAACTCTGAAATCTTGATACTTTTTATGGGAGCCGCGCCTGAATCCAGCGTGGCGAGAAGATGATTCGCATCGATAATATCAGCAAGCAAAACGGCCATCAGATCCTGTTCATCGAGGCTTCCGCGACCCTTCTCAAGGGCGAGAAAGCCGGACTTGTCGGCCCGAACGGGGCGGGAAAAACCACGCTCTTTCGCATGATCACCGGCGAAGAATTTCCTGATGAGGGACAGGTCGGCGTGGATCGCGGCGTCTCCATTGGTTACTTCAGCCAGGATGTCGGCGAAATGTCCGGTCGCAGCGTTGTCTCCGAAGTCATGGATGGGGCGGGCCCGGTCAGCGAAGTGGCTGCGGAATTACGCGAACTCGAACAGGCGATGGTTGACCCGGATCGCCTCGACGAAATGGACACGATCATTGAACGCTATGGCGAGGTTCAAGCGCGCTACGAAGAGCTGGACGGCTACGCGCTCGACGGACGCGCCCGCGAAGTTCTGGCTGGCCTTAATTTTACGCCCGAAATGATGGATGGCGACGTCGGCGCATTATCCGGCGGCTGGAAAATGCGCGTTGCATTGGCGCGCATTCTGCTCATGCGCCCGGATGCGCTTCTGCTCGACGAACCCAGCAACCATCTGGATCTCGAAAGTCTGATCTGGCTCGAAGCGTTCCTCAAAAATTATGAGGGCGCATTGCTGATGACATCGCATGACCGCGAATTCATGAACCGGATCGTCACGAAAATCATCGAAATCGACGGCGGCTCTTTGACCACCTATTCCGGCGATTATGAATTTTATGATCTGCAACGCGCACAAAGCGAAAAAGAGCAGCAAGCGCAGTATGAGCGCCAGCAGGCGATGCTCGCCAAAGAAATCAAATTCATTGAACGCTTCAAGGCGCGCGCGTCACACGCGGCGCAGGTTCAGAGCCGGGTCAAAAAACTCGAAAAAATCGAACGCGTCGAGCCGCCGCGGCGCCGCCAGACCATCGCCTTTGAATTCCCCACGCCGCCCCGTTCCGGCGACGATGTCGCCAGCCTGAAGAACATTCACAAGAAATTCGGCGCCCGCAGCATTTATGACGGGCTCGACTTTCATGTGCGCCGCAAGGAACGCTGGTGCGTGATGGGCGTCAATGGCGCAGGCAAGTCGACGCTGCTCAAACTCGTGACAGGTTCGCTTCAACCGGATTCCGGCGCCGTCTCTTTGGGCAGCAATGTGAAGATGGGTTATTTCGCGCAGCACGCAATGGATTTGCTGCAGGGCGACGACACTATTTTTCAGTCTCTTGAGGGATCGTTCCCGCAGGCGAGTCAGGCGTCGCTTCGCACGCTGGCCGGCTGCTTTGGTTTTTCTGGCGATGATATCGAGAAAAGATGCCGCGTGCTGTCCGGTGGCGAGAAAGCGCGTCTGGTGATGGCGAAAATGCTGTTTGATCCGCCAAATTTTCTGGTGCTCGACGAGCCGACGAACCATCTCGATCTTGCGACGAAAGAAATGCTGATCACCGCTCTGGCGCGCTACGAGGGCGCCATGCTGTTTGTTTCGCATGATCGCCGTTTTCTTGGCGCGCTCTCCAATCGTGTGCTTGAGGTCACGCCTGAGGGCGTTCACCAATATGGCGGCGGCTATACGGAATATGTCGCGCGCACCGGCCATGAAGCGCCGGGCCTGCATGGCTAATGGCGCAAGGCTCTGCAGGAAAAAATCCCTGCAGAGCTACGGCGATCTTACTCCGCAGCGCCATCTGAATCGATTTGCTGTCCGATGATCGCAATGGCGCGCTCATAAACGGTTGCGGCATTCCACGCCTGGATCGCCGCGAAATTAGCCTCCCCGGGCTGATAGCCAGCGCCGGCCTGCCAGCCATGCGCATGGAGGAAGTTTGCGGTCGCCGCCAGCGCCGGCCCTGCGTTATCGAGATTGCCGCCTGTCCCGTATTGAAGAATATTCTTGGGCAGGAACTGTGTTTGGCCGATCTCGCCATGCATCGAACCGCGCGCATTGGGCGATATCGCGCCACGATCAATAAGCTCAAGCGCCGCATAGAGCTGATCGGTAAAATAGGCCGAACGCCGGCAATCATAGGCGAGCGTCGCAACCGCAGACAAAGCGTGCTGATTGCCGTGGATGGCGCCAAAACCCGTCTCCATACCCCAAATCGCGAGCAATGGTCCCGGCGGCACGCCATAGCGCCGCTCCAACGAGGCGAAAAGCGCCGCCTGCGACCGTTTGAGCTGGCGACCGCGCGCCACGATCGTCGAGGCGCCACGCTTTTTCATGAACTGGTCAAGCGACAGCTTGAAGCTCTTCTGACCGCGGTCGGCGCCGATCGTCGCGGTTGAATAATGCGTGTTCATCAGCGCGGAAATGCCCGCTTCGCCCACGCCATGGGCGCGCGCTTCGCTGGCGAAATCCTCTTTCCAACCCTCAAATCCGCCGCCGGAGCTGCTGCATTGCGCGGCGTTCGCGCCACATGCGCTTCCGGCCACCATCAGCAAAACGGCGCCAGCCTGAATCGAAAAGCGTTGGCGTGTCGTCATCGAAAAATCCTTTGGTCCCGATCTTCTCGGGGAAAGATGAACGCACCAAACACGCTTGGCAAGTCCCGCAGGCATGAGCGCGCGCCTAGCCGCCCGTTGCGAGCAGATAGACGAGATAGGCTGCGATCCAGAAAACCGAGAAAGCCAGAGCCGTCGCCATCCATATCTTGAACGCCATCTGCTCCGCAGGTAGGTCGACGTGGCTTTTTACGCGACGGATGCATAAGCCGATGAGAAACAGCGCGACAAAGCAAATATATATCGAAATCAGAGTCGTGATCTGCGCCGTATAGGGCGCGACATCCTCATTGGCGGGAACGCCGTTGAAGATCACATCGACAAGCTTGCGCAGAGAAAAAGGCGTGCTCATTGGCGCTTGCCCGGGCAGGCTAGATCAGCAGGCTCTCATTCAGCGTGAGCCACTGATCGCCCCGTGATGCGCTATACACCAGCGTCTGTGGACGGATAGCGCCCTGGCGTAATAATCGCTTCAATTCAGTGCCATCAACAGGGCCGACCACCTCGCCGGCCTGCTCATAGAACCAGACCTCCTCAGGCTGCTCAACAGTTTCGGGCGTCTGCACACGGGACGCCGGCGCAATGTCCTCTTTCGCTTGGCTTGTCGCGGTCTCCGCCGCTGGCGCGCCCAGCAATTGCCTGGTCGGCGCCTTCTTGGGATCGGCCGCCGCATCAGCGCCACCGAACAAGAGGCCGCGCAATTCCTTGGCGCCGATCACCTGCTCGAATTCCAGATAAGCAAAGAAGGGCATGAGCGAGAAAAACATGATGATGCAAACCAGCGTCATGCCCAGAAGCCGGTTATGCTCCAGGCCGGGCGGCGCGCTCATCAGCGCCTCATGGACGCCTCTACCCTCAACCAAGCCAATGATCGTTTCTTCGAGGATGCGGAAGATCAACAAGAGAACCGCAAAAATCGCCGATTTGAAACCGATGACATAAATCAGCGGCTTGTTTCTGAAATTATCGCCGATACGCAACTCCTGCCCAACCAGAATAACTTTGGCCAAGGCAAAACCGTTCAGGAATGAAAAGCCGATATGAGAAGCCAGCCCGCCGTCGCCCAGCAGAAAATACCGGTGTATGGCGAACAGACTGAGCAAGACGCCAATATACATGGCGATCATAAACATGCGCTCGAATAAGTGGGTCGCGCTCTGTATGATGCTCTGCAGCCTGTCCTGCATTCTTCATTCTCCCGGCTGAATCGTCCGTCGTCACTTCTCAGCCCATGAGCTTAATCGTAGACGCGCCATCACGCCAGTCGCCTCAATCACAGACGCCAACCCTTGATTCGGCGATTGCGCGCCTGCTAACGCTATCTGCATGACGACGCAGAAAAACGAGCCCACATCGCCAGATTTGAGCAGCGGATTCTTCGTGCTCTCGTTACTGTCGCTGATTTCAGGCGCAACGACGGGCCTGCTCTGCGCCATATTTCGCCTTGCTCTGGACTGGGCGAATCGCGCGCGTGACGCCTTCATCGCCGTCGAACGCGCGGATCAACTTGTCGGCCTTGTCCTTTTCGTATCGCTATGCGCCGGCGCCGCCGCTCTGGCCGCCTGGCTGGTGCGACGATTCTCGATTCATGCCTCTGGCAGCGGCATTCCCCATGTCGAGGCTGAGATCCAGGGCCTGGCGCCCGCGCCCGGCATGTTGCTGATCCCGGTTAAATTCGTCGGCGGCCTCCTCGCGATCGGCGCTGGCATGGTGCTCGGGCGCGAGGGCCCGAGCGTGCAAATGGGCGCAAGCGTCTCACGCTGGATTGGCGAAAAAGCGGGACGCTCTCTGACGGATTGCCGGGAATTGCTTGCGGCCGGCGCGGGCGCCGGTCTCGCCACCGCCTTTAACGCCCCCATCGCCGGCGCCGTATTTGTGCTTGAGGAATTGGTGCAACGCTTCGAGCATCGCATCGCCATACTGGCGCTGGGCGCATCGGCCAGCGCCATCGCCATTGCGCATTTATTTATCGGCAATACGCAGGAATTTCATCTTCACACGCCCAATAGCGCACCAGTTGAAAGCCTGCCGCTATTTCTGCTGATGGGTTTCATATTCGGCGGGTTCTCTATTTTTTATAATTGGACCATTCTCAGAACGCTGGCGCTTGTCGGCGGATTTAATCAAATAAGCGTAGAGGCCCGCGCTGCATTGATCGGCGCCAGCGTCGCCCTTGTCGCCTGGTGGGCGCCGAATTGGGTCGGCGGCGGTGAAAACATCGCCGAAAATGCGCTGACGCATGATCGTCTCTTCTCGCAAATTCTTCTGCTCCTCCTGCTGCGCCATGTGTTGGGGGCGCTTTGCTATGCGGCCGGAACGCCCGGTGGCGTATTTGCGCCCATGCTGGCGCTCGGCGCGCTTATGGGGCTGATGTTTGGTCAATTGAGCCAATATCTGGCGCCGGAGATTTTCCCTTACCCGCACGCTTTCGCTCTGGTCGGCATGACCGCTCTGTTCAGCGGCGTCACCCGCGCGCCTCTCACCGGGATCGTGCTGGTGACGGAAATGAGCGCCAATACGTCGATGCTGCTCCCCATGCTTTGCGCCTGTTTCGCCGCCATGCTCCCGCCAACTCTGGCAGGCGCAACGCCTCTCTATGAATCATTGCGCAAACTCACACCTCACTACGACGCCGAACCGCAAAACAGTCCTTCGACAGCAGACATGAATAGCGCGCGAATATTGTAATCCTGGATCAAATGCCTGTCACAGAAGCGTCACGCGCCTGTCATTTATTCTTGTTTGATCTGTCATAAATACGTCGTCGAAGCGTCGCGAAACTGAAGCCTGCGACAGCTATTGTTGAACCATGGCGTTTACGACAAACCCTCCGGCGCCGAGGATGCGCCTCACGCCTTCTGCGGCGACTTTTTCCACTCCCATCTTTCCAGCGTCATGGCGACTCAAAGCCGCCAAGGCCGATCTGAGCGTCGTTCATTACTGCACGGGCATGACAAAGCGCCCTGCGCTAAAATGGCTCGCCATAACGATCAGCAAGCTCGGAAATGGCTGGATTTATCTGATGCTGGCGCCTGCGATCGCGCTCGATATGGGCTGGCGCGCTATGCCCATCATCGCCAGCGCGCTCATCAACGCCGCGCTCTTGCATCTGGTTTATCCGATGATGAAACGGCGCTTCCGGCGTCGTCGTCCCTATCATGCCGATCCACGGCTCACGTCATTGCTCCAGACGCTCGACGAACATTCTTTTCCCAGTGGTCACGTGATGACCCTGACCGGCGTTCTGTTGCCGATCATTCTTGCGCTTCCGGCTGCGCGCGCGCCGGCGCTGGGCCTGCTTCTGGCGATGGCATGGTCACGGATGGCTACCGCGCATCATTATCCCAGCGATGTGATCGCAGGCGTTGTGATTGGCGCCGCGCTCGCCTTCCCGCTTACCCGATGGGTGATGGCGCTTTGCTGATGCGGTCAAAAAGACGCGAGCGAATCAGCCAGAAAACGTCGCCGGACTTACAGCGCCTGCTTGTCGCGTTCGCCCGTCTTGATCTTGATGAATTGCTCAATGCTTTGGACGATCACCCGCCCGTCGCCGCTCTGGCCGGTTTTCGCGCTATCCAGCAAAGCCTGAACGGCGAAATTGACCATATTGTCTGGAACCACAACCTCGACGCGCAGCTTGGGAATGAATTCAGCCTCATATTCCACCGCGCCGTAAATATCTGAATGGCCGCGCTGATGGCCGTGGCCTTTCGCCTCATAGACCGTCAAACCCGTGACGCCCAGAGAATGCAAAGCGTTCTGGACGCTGTTCAATTTAAAAGGCTTGATGATTCCAATGACGAGCTTCATGATTTTAATGTCACCGTTTTCCGCCACTCACGTCGCAGGACAGGTCGTGGCCTGGCGCCAGCGGACATTAGGCGGGGCCATATGCGCTGTCTATCGCGTCGTCGCATTGCCTCTCACATAGCGGTTGCATCATATAATTGCGAAACTGATTCTGAAGCCGTTTCTTTCGGGCGACGGTTCCGTTGGCTTTTTTGACGACGGCACGTCCAAATCAGCCTGCGCCGGGAAAAACAACCAGAGAATGAATCGACCTAAACACAGGTTTTTCATTGGACTACGCAAAAGCGGCGCTGCTTTTGCGGGGGTTGTTTGCGTCTCGGCCACCATTGCGGGATGCGCGGTCGGGCCAAATTTCAATTCGCCGGATGCACCTGAAACATCAACATATACGCCGGAGAATATTTCCAGAATCAGTGAAAACAACGGCGGCGACATCCGTCTCGTCAATGGCGGCGACGTTCCCGAGAAATGGTGGGAAACTTTCCACAACAAAAAATTGAACGGAATCGTCACAAACGCGATCCAGCACAATCAGACGCTGGAGGCGGCCGAGGCCTCGATTCGCGTCGCCTATTTCAACGCCGAAGCGCAAAAAGGGTTTTTTCTTCCCCAGATTGGCATGACGCCCAACGTCAGCGCTAATTTGCCCTCTAATCTGTATGCCAATTCCGTTCTGAATCAGAAGCTACTGACCCAGAGCTATCCGAACGCCGGCAGCGTGCTGACGGGCATCGCCGTTCCCTCCACAACCCCCGTGCCGCCGCCATGGGAATACCAGCTCCTCACACCAACCATGGCGATTTCCTACACGCCGGACGTGTGGGGCAAATACCGCCGCACCGTCGAATCGCTTGAAGCCCAGCAGGATATCGCCCGCTACCAGCTTGAGGCCGCCTACCTCGCCATGACCAGCAATGTGGCGCTGACTGCGATTATGGAGGCGTCGCTGCGCAGTCAGTATGAAGCGATCGAGGGCGTCATCAAAATCATGTACGACGCGCTCGACACGCTTCGCAAACAATTAGATGTCGGCTGGGCGTCTGAAGCCGACGTCCTGACGCAGGAAGCGCTCTACGCGCAGGCCAAACAGCTGCTGCCGCCTCTGCAGAAACAAATCGCGCTGGCGCGCAATCTCCTCACCGCATTGGGCGGCGATTACATCTCCGCGCAATCGAACGATCTGTTCAAATTGTCCGAACTGCGTTTGCCGAAGAATATTCCTGTCGTTCTGCCCTCCAAACTGGTGCGGCAGAGGCCGGATGTGCGCGCCGCCGAGGCGAATATGCACGACGCGGCGGCGCGGATCGGCATCGCAATCGGAACGCGCCTTCCTGAGTTCACGATTAATTCGCTGGGCGGCGCCAGCGCCTATCATTTTGACTATTTATTCCAATCCGGCACCACGCTTTATAACATCATTGGCGGAACGAACGCGCCGGTTTTTCAAGGCTTTACATTGCTTAACAAGCAAAAGGCGGCGGAAGCCAATTTTGATCAGGCGAACGCCCTCTACAGAAGCACAGTCATCCAGGCTTTCCGCGATGTCGCCGATATGCTCCGGTCGTTGCAGGCGGACACCAAGGCGGTCGAGGCGGCCACCTATTCCGAGCGAGTCGCCAAGAAACAGCTCGAAATCATCCGTGCGGAAATGAAAATCGGCGCTGTGAGCGTCCTGATGCTGCTCAACGCCCAGAACAATTACATGATGGCGACCGTCTCGCGGATTCAGGCGCAGGGCAACCAGCTTGCCGATGTGGCCGGCCTCTTCATGGCGCTGGGCGGCGGCTGGAGCGATCAGGTCCTGAAAAAACTGCCGCCCAACACCAATGGCGCGCGCTTCAGCGATAGCGTCGCGGGCGTTAAAGCGCCGGTGAACCCCAGTCTGCTGCCGGTCATGCCGGACAATCCGAATCTGGTTCCACAGGGATCGTGGAATCCCAGCCTGACGCCAGCTTTTCTTCATAACACGCTAAACTGAACCATGGACAGGAT
>JALRFG010000046.1 GCA_023253795.1 Methylocystis sp. | reverse complement strand
TTGCGGCCGCGTCTCATTCCTGTCTTCCGCAGACGATGACCGCTCGCGACGCGGCGGACGGTCGCCCCCGCGCATCGCGTCGAAACGGCGGGCGTTGCGCGTTGTTGGCGCATCTTCGCCGCCGCGCGTCCGGGTCGGCGTCACGCGTTCGACGGTGACGGCGCGACCCTTGCGGTCGGCGGTGGCGCTGCGTTCGATCCGCGCCCGCGGACCGCTCGCCGCCTGTTCGGCGCGTTGCTGACGCAGCACCGAGACATGTTTGCGCGGACGCTTGTCGGCGCGTTGACGCATTTCTTCGCGTTCGGCGGCGGTGAGTTCTCGCGCCGGCGCGGAGAAATCGACGCCGGCGAGTTCGGCGAGATTCTTGCCAAGCTGTTCGCGCAGCACCTTGAGCCGCACTTCTTCGGCCGCGCCTTCCGGCAGATCGCCAAGCTGGAACGGGCCATAGGAGACACGGATCAGTCGCGTAACATCAAGACCGAGATGCGCGAGCACGCGTTTGATCTCGCGATTCTTGCCTTCGGTCAGGCTCATGGCGATCCAGGCGTTGCCGCCTTGCACGCGTTCGAGAACTGCATCGATGGGCGCATAAACGACGCCTTCGACGACGACGCCTTTTTTCAGTGTGTCGAGACGCGCCTGATCGATCGCGCCATGCGCGCGCACCCGATAGCGCCGCGTCCAGCCGGTGGCGGGTAGCTCCAGCGTGCGGGCGAGGCCGCCGTCATTGGTGAGCAGCAGCAGGCCTTCGGTGTTGATGTCGAGCCGGCCAACGCTGATCAGACGCGGCAGTTCGGGGTGCCGGTTGTCGAGATAGTCGAAGACGGTCTCGCGGCCTTCCGGGTCGCGGGCGCTGGTGACAAGCCCGATGGGTTTGTGGAACAGGAACAGCCGGGTGCGCTCGCGCGCCTGCATCGGCTTGCCGTCGATCTCGATCTGGTCGCTGTCAGCGACATTGACGGCGGGGCTCGCCAGCACGCGCCCATTAACCGACACACGTCCTTCCGTGATCCAGATTTCGGCGTCGCGCCGCGAGCAAACCCCGGCGCGCGCCATGACCTTGGCGATCCGGTCCCCGGCGAAGGCTTTGTCATGCGCCATTTCCGCCACCGGCGCCCGCGCCGGGCGCTCAAAGGCCGGTTTGCCGCGCGATGCGCCGGATCGACTGGCGAAGGGTTTTTGCCCTTCGGCTCTTTCTCTACTGGGCGTTTCCTTGCCCGGCTTGCCAAATCCCGATTTGCCGCCGCCGGCCCCGGCGAAGGATTTGCCCTGGGGCTTGTCGTAAGATTTGCCGAAGGTTTTGCCTGCGGGTTTTCCTTGCGCTTTTCCCGGCGCGCCGGATTTGGCGGCGGGACGGCGCGACGGACGGTCGCCGCCCGGCGGGGGGGCGTTTCGATTCTGTTTCTTGTCGGACATTCTTTCTGATAGCAGGCGCGAGGTCAGCTTTGAAGCGTCTGTCGGAAAGAGAAACGCAGCTAATGGAGCCGGAAATAGCGCCCGTGTCGTCCTTCGACCCCTTTTCCGCGGCTTTTGACGCCGCGCATGCGGCGGCGCAGGCCGGTGAGGTTCCGGTCGGGGCCGTGGTGGTGCGAGGCGGCGCGCTTGTCGCGGTCGCCGGCAATCGCACGCTTCGGGACTGCGATCCGACCGCTCATGCCGAAATGCTGGCCCTCCGCGCCGCCGCGGCGACGCTCGGCTCGGAGCGGCTAATCGACTGCGATCTCTATGTGACGCTGGAGCCCTGCGCGATGTGCGCCGCCGCGATCTCTTTTGCGCGCATCCGGCGGCTTTATTTCGCCGCCGCCGATCCCAAGGGCGGCGCGGTGGAGCATGGGCCGCGTTTCTATGCGCAAGCCACCTGTCATCACGCGCCGGAAGTTTATGGCGGCATTCGTGAAAGCGAAGCGGCGACATTATTGCGCGACTTTTTTCGCGCGCGGCGGTGATCGCGATACGCGATAGAAGCGCCGTAAACGATCGATGTTATAGTGTAACGGCTCTCAAAATTGAACGCTTGAAATATGCGTGCGAAAGCGACAGTTAGCGTGAGTTTCTCACATACGCGTCCTCGCGCGTCTGCGTAAGCAAACAATAAATCGATGAGAAACGCATCCATGAGGGAGCAGAAATGAGCAAGATTGTTGACGAGGTGATGTCCGCCAATAACGCCTATGTCGCGGGATTTGGAAAAAAAGGCGAACTCGCATTACCGCCGGCGCGCGGCTTCGCCATTCTCACTTGCATGGATGCGCGTCTCGATCCGGCGAAATACGCGGGCCTGTCGGAAGGTGATGCGCATGTGATCCGCAACGCCGGCGCGCGCGCCTCGGATGACGCGATCCGTTCGCTGGTGATTTCGCACAAGCTGCTGGGCACCAAGGAATGGTTTGTGATTCATCACACCAATTGCGGCATGGAGCTGTTTTGCGATGAGGTGATGGGCGATTTGCTAGAGGATAGCCTCGCCACCGCCGCGCTCGACATGTCGACGCTGAAATGGTCGAACCCGCAGCATGGCGGCGGCTGCGCGGCTGGTCACTTCATCAAATGGCACACGATCAAAAATCAGGAAGACAGCGTGGCGCAGGATGTCGCGCGCATTCGTTCGCATCCGCTCGTGCCGAAGAATGTGCCGATCTATGGTTACATCTATGATGTGAAAACCGGCAAGCTCAACGAAGTCGCCAAAGCGACCCAGATCGGCCGCGCCGCCTGAGGCATCTCAGCTGAAAAAGAAAAACCGCGCGATCGTCTCGCGCGGTTTTTTTGTCGCCGGATGTTGCGTGGTTCACCAACGACCCTGACGACGCAACGTCTCGAAGAGGTTGCCTTCGTAGAGATGCTGGCCAAGATGGCCAAGCTTGCAATCCACATCGACCCAGACTTTGCCGCCGATGTCGCGCCATAAACGGCAGAAGGCGTAATCCTCCGAGAGATATCGATCCGTGTCGGGATCGACCATGCAATCGAAGAAGCGCCAGTGCAGATGCGCCAAAGGATGGCCGGGCGGGCCATCAGGCGTATAATGCAGATGCGGATAGCTCTCCATCAGCTTGAGAAACACATTACGCTTGATGCACATGAAACCGGTCGGCGCCTCCGCCACTTCAACCAGCCCATCTTCATCGACATATTTGCTGACCTGTTGCACCGAATCCATAATCGGATTGAAGGCGTATTCATTGTAATCGAGGTGCAAATCCTCAAGCGTCGCGCCAGGGCGCATACCGCCCTGCGGCCAATTCAGTCGTTTGATCGGATAGACGGCCGCCGCAACGTCGCGATCGGCAAGAAGGATGCGGCAGACAGACTGCGGCTTGAAGACGATATCTGAATCGATGAAGAAAAGATGCGTCAGCGACTCGTCGGCCAGAAACTTCATGGCGATCATATTGCGGCCGCGCGTGATCAGACTTTCGGAGTGCATGTGCAACATGCAGTCGAGTCCGAAGTTTTTCGCATGGCTGACCAGTTCGAACATGCTGGTCACATAATTCATCGACACCGCCGAGATATAACAAGGCGTCGCGAATAAAACTTTCATATTGCGGAGTTCAGAGTCGGGAAGCAGCATGAGAAGGTCCTGAAAAACAGTGACGACGCAAACATAATCGTAACATAAAGGATGAAACGCGCTTGAAGCTAGCGCAGCCAATGGGAATTTAGCATTTGTCAACAAGCGATACGTTCATCAGGCGCAATTTTATTCAGAAAAGGCGTTTTATTTTCACGTAAACAGTTGGAAATAAAACGGCGTCCTCGGCAATCTTCGACAAAACTTGTGAAATTATCGAAAACTGTGCAACCGTTTCCGCCTTGTCCGTCCATGAGGCGCGGGCAGTCCGGTCACAAATAGCGGCCATGCCGCAGGGGATATCCGTGCGCATCGCATCCTGGAACGTCAATTCGGTTCGACAACGGCTGGCGCCCTTGCTCGCCTTTCTGCGCGAGGCGGCGCCGGACGTGCTTTGTCTTCAGGAATTGAAATGCGAGACCGCAGCCTTTCCCCGCGCCGAGATCGAAGACGCCGGCTATAATGCGCTGGTTCACGGCCAGAAGACCTTCAACGGCGTCGCCATACTGTCGCGCCGTCCGATCGAGGAGGCGGTCATCGGCTTGCCAGGCATGGCCGAGGACGTGCAGTCGCGTTATCTTGAAGCGCTGGTCACGACCGAAACCGGCGGCGTGTTGCGCATCGCCTCGATCTACGCGCCCAACGGCAACCCGGTCGACTCACCGAAATATCCCTACAAACTCGCTTTCATGACAGCGCTGACGGCGCGGGCCGCCGAGTTGCTGCGACTGGAGGAAGCGACCGCGCTAATCGGCGATTACAACATTATTCCTGACGCGCGAGACGTTTACGATCCGCCGGCATGGACGCAGGACGCCCTGTTCAAGCCGGAATCGCGCGCCGCTTTTCAGCGCCTGATCAATCTTGGTTACATCGATGCGCTGCGCGCGGTCAGCGACGATCCCGGTCTCTATACATTCTGGGATTATCAGGCTGGCGCCTGGCCAAAAAACAATGGCCTGCGCATTGATCATCTGTTGCTGTCATCGCGCGCGGCGGACAGGCTGGTTCGTGTCGAGATCGCCAAGAATATGCGCGACGGCGAGAAACCCTCGGATCACGTGCCGATCTACGCCGATCTGGATTTGTGACGCGGGCCATTTTCCATTCAGGCTCTGTTCAGCCTCAAGGCGCTTTAATCCGCCTCAACCTCCCTGTGGCCGTCGCGTTCCCCGCTTCGCACGGCCTTCGTCCCGCCCTTGCCGGCGGGGCTTTTTTTATATTTCGGGATGAATCCTAATTATTGCGTTCGCGCAGATAGGCTTCAACCATGGCGACGGCGGCCTTGCGTTCGTCTTCGTTCGCCGTCTTAAGCGCCTGTGTGTGCAGATCGACGATCCACTGTCCGGACGGCGTCGTGACCGCGCTGTCGCGCGCCAGAGTCAGATACATCAGGCCGCGCGATTTTTGCGGCGTAGCGCCGGCTTCGCCGTTGAACATCGTCCGACCCAGCACAGCCTGCGCCTGCGGATGGCCCTTGCGCGCCGCCAGTTCCAGCCAGCTCATGCCTTGACGCACATCCTTGCGAACGCCGTCGCCGTCCAGATACATGCGGCCAAGATTATATTGTGCGTCGGCGTCGCCGAAATAGGTCGCCGCATAGCGGAACAATTCAAAAGCGCGACCCGTGTCGGGCGCGATTTTGGCGGTGGAGACGCCATTGCGCAGATACACGCCGACAGCGACAAAAGCGTTGGCGGCGAGCGGCCGTTCATTTGGTTCGGGTTCATCGGCGTCGAAATGTTCGACGAGCCGCGAGAAATAATCATAGGCCTTGGCGTCATCGCGCGTGACGCCGTCGCCATCGGCGTACATGCGGCCGAGTTTCCATTGCGCCAATGTCTCGCCGCCATCCGCCGCGTAGCGCAGCGCCTCGACCGACGCGCCGGCGTCGCCGGAGTGATAGCTTTCAAGCCCTGCGCGCAGCGCCGCGCGCGGGTCCTTGAACATGGGCAGGGGAGCGGTTCGTTCCGGGGTCTGGCTGGCGGCGGCGTCGAGCGCCGGGGCGGGATCGACCAGCGCGATGGCCAGCATGGCGACGCTCACCGTCAACAGAACCGTCGACAGGCGGCCACGCCCGGTTTTGGGCGGGTTATTCTGCGACGCGTTCCACTCAGCCTGACCACGACTCGAAATCAACATGTCGATAACGACTTTCCGCCCGCGCCGGCGCTTCTGGCCGGCAGTGTCTCAAAAAACGCCGCCTTTCGGCGACGGACGCTTTCTGGCGATTGGCGACGCGGCAAATCGAAATCAAGCGATGCGGCGAATTAGCTGGTAGTTTGCGGCTGAAAAGCGGCTGAAAATTCGCAATGCGGCGCCGACGCTTTATAAATCCCGGCTGTTGCAAACAGGGCACATTTCCGGTGGCGGCGCCCTCGCGGGGGCCAGGCTTTGATTGTATAGGAAGGGGATCGCGGCGCGCGAGCGTCGGTCCCTGAACGAGGCTGGAAACCCATGAGGCTCTTTTCTTGCGCCGCGCGCGCATTCGCTCTGTCGATCGGCTTTGTCGGCTTCGCCGCATTGGTCGCCAGCGCGCCTGCTTCGGCTGGCGATGCGCGACATGGGGCGACCATCGCGAAACGCTGGTGCGCCGATTGCCACGTCGTCTCAAACGATCAGGCTAGCGCTTTCGCGGATGCGCCGTCTTTTGGCGACATCGCCCAGCGCCACGTCGACCGCAAGGAAATCGCCAATTTCCTCGCCAATCCGCATCCGCCGATGCCCGACATGCATCTGTCGCGCAGCGAGATCGACGATATCGTCACATATATCCGCAGCCTCGATCCCCGTCCGGCGCCATCGAATGGCGACGGCAAGGACGCGCCGCAGCCGAAAAACGGCTAGCCGCAGCGGCTCGATCGTCCAGGCGCCCAGGTCCGTCAGCATGGCCTATTTCGTCAAGGAAGCTTTCAAGACCCTGCAGGGCGAAGGCGTGAACGCCGGCCGCACGGCGGTGTTCTGCCGTTTCGCCGGCTGCAACCTGTGGAGCGGTCGGGAGGCGGATCGCGCCGAAGCGGCCTGCGCCTTCTGCGACACGGATTTCGTCGGCGTCGACGGCGAGGGCGGCGGCCGGTTTGTCGACGCGCCGGCGCTTGTCGCGCATTTGCTCGGCCTGTGGGGCCCCGGGGAGACGGCGCGTCTGGTTGTGCTGACCGGCGGTGAGCCGATGCTTCAGGTCGATGACGCGCTGATCGCCGCGCTGCATGCGGTGGGCTTTGAAATCGCTATTGAAACCAATGGGTCGCTGCCGGTCGCCGCCGGCGTCGACTGGATCTGTGTCTCGCCCAAGGCGGGCGCGACCCTCGCCCAGACCGCCGGACACGAGCTTAAGCTCGTCTACCCACAGATCGGCGCGGAGCCGGGACGTTTCGAGCGGCTGGATTTCCGTCATTTTCTGCTCCAGCCCATGGACGGCCCGGACGTTCTGGGCAATACGAAAGCGGCGGTCGATTACTGTCTGGCGCACCCGCGCTGGCGACTGTCGCTGCAGACCCACAAGATGATCGGGGTGAAATAGAGTGGCCAGTTTCGAGGTTTTTCGCGAATTCTATTTCGAGGCGGCGCACGCCCTCTACGATCCGGAAGCGCCGGCCGGCGGCAAATATCGCAATCTGCACGGCCATTCCTTCCGGGTGCGGGTGACGCTGCGCGGCGAAAGAAAGAGCGAAGAGCAATGGGTGATGGATCTGGGCAAGCTCGGCCGGCGTCTGGCGACGCTGCACGAGACGCTCGACCATTCCTTCCTCAATGAGCTGGAGGGGCTCGGCAAGCCGACGCTCGAAAATCTCAGCCTCTACATCTGGCGCCAATTGGCGCCGTCTCTGCCGGAGATCGCGGAGGTCGGGGTTTTCCGCGACAGCCTGCGTGAAGGCTGCGTCTATCGCGGCGACTGAGGCGGGGTTGCGGCGGTTCGCCGCTATTGCGCTAGGTCAACCCGATCTCTAGGGTTGACCACTTTTTTCAAGCAGGGCACTCACCATCGGGACGCTTTCGCGCGCCCGTTTCAAAAGAGTGAGGCCGTCAGGGGAAGCCGGGGAAATGGCCAACAAGGTGATCAGCGCCGATGAGGCGATTGCGCTTATTCGCGACAATGACGTGGTGACGACGACAGGTTTCGTGCAGAGCTGCATTCCCGAGACGCTGCATGCGGCGCTGGAAAAGCGCTTTGTCGAGACCCAGCATCCGCGCGATCTGACGCTGATCATGACTGCCGGCGCCGGCGACAGTAAGGGACTGGGCACCGGCCGCTTCTATCATGAAGGCCTGTTGCGTCGCGTCATCGCCGCCAATTTTGGCCGTATGCCGAAGGTCGCCCAAGCGGCGCAGGAGAACAAGATCCTCGGCTATAATCTGCCGCAGGGTGTGATCTCCCAGCTTTACCGCGCCTGCGCCGCCGGCCAGCCGGGACTGTTTTCCAAGGTCGGCCTCTACACTTATGTCGACCAGCGCTTCGGCGGCGGCCGCGTCAATGACGTGACCACCGAAGACATCGTCAAATATCACAACATCAACGGCGAAGAGTGGCTGTTCTATATCGCCACCAAGATCGACGTCGCCTTCATCCGCGGCACCTCCGCCGACCCCTCCGGCAACATCAGCATGGAGAAAGAGGCGCTGGTGCTCGACAACCTCGCCCAGGCGATGGCGGCGCATAATAATGGCGGCCTCGTCATCGCTCAGGTGGAGCGCATCGTCGAACAGGGGTCGATCAAGCCCAAGGACGTGCATGTGCCGGGCATTCTGGTGTCGGCGGTCGTCGTCGCCGAGTCGCCGGAAATGCACCGGATGAATTACGGCGTGATCTACAATCCCGCGCTGGCTGGCGAAGTGCGCGTGCCGGTCGAGAAGCTCGCCAAAATGCCGCTCGACGAGCGCAAGGTGATCGCGCGTCGCGCCTCTTTCGAACTGCCGCCGAACGGCGTCGTTAATCTTGGCGTCGGCGCGCCGGAAGGCATCGCCGCGGTCGCCAATGAAGAGAAGCTGACGCCCTACATCACGCTGACCACGGAAGCCGGCGCCATTGGCGGCGTGCTCGCCTCGGGCTCCAGCTTCGGCGCCGCGACCAACGCCGACAGCATCATCCAGCAGAACCAGCAGTTCGACTTCTATGACGGCGGCGGTCTCGACATGACCTGTCTCGGCATGGCCGAATGCGATCTGCAGGGCAACGTCAACACGTCGAAATTCGGCGGACGTCTCAACGGTTGCGGCGGCTTCATCAACATCAGCCAGAACGCGCGTCTGGTGATCTTCGCCGGCACCTTCACCAATGGCGGTCTGAAAGTCGAAGTCACTGACGGCAAGGTGAACATCGTTCAGGAAGGCCGCAACAAGAAGTTCCTCAACTCTGTTGAGCAGATCACCTTCTCGGGCAAATATGCGCAGAAGCGCAAACAGCCGGTCTATTATGTGACCGAACGTTGCGTGTTCAAGCTGGTCGACAAGGGTCTGGAGCTGGTCGAGATCGCGCCGGGCATCGATATCGACAAGCACATCCTGCCGTTCATGGACTTCAAGCCGATCATCAATGAGCCGGAACTGATGGATCGTCGTATTTTCATCGACGAACCGATGGGACTGATCAACGATCTGCTCAATCTCAACCTCGATCAGCGCATCACCTATGATCCGGCGCGCAATATTCTGTTCCTCAATCTTGAGGGCTGGATCGCGCGGACCAAGAAGGACATCGACGAAATGCGCAATGCGCTGGTCGCCGCCTGTCAGAAGGTCGGCAAGCGCGTCAATTCGGTGGTCAACCACGATGGCGCGCGGATCAGCGAGTCGCTTTACGACGATTACGCCGAGATGATCGAATATCTCAGCCATCATTATTATTTGACGACGACGCGTTATGCGACCTCGGCCTTCGCCCGCATGAAGATGAAAGAGGCGATGGCCAAGCGCGGTCTGCAGCCGCATGTCTTCGAGCGCCGCGAGGCGGCCGAGACCTTCCTGCAGGTCGTCGGCAATGAAGGCAAAGCGCCGGCGTAACGTTGGCGATTCATGATCCTGGCCGTCGATGCGCTCCTCGCATCGACGGCTTTTTCTTGCGTGTTGCACATAAAAAAATAACGGCAGCTTCGCTGACGACAGATGCGTTTGGCGCCCCAGAATCTTTTGCATTTCCGCGCGCCAGAATTGAAAGATTAGTCATTCAATCTTTTGCTAGTTCTGCGTTGCTCCACGCGCGGAGTGAGGAACGCCTTTCCTGGAGTTTTGATCGCTTCTAAACGATGATATGAGGCACGAAACGCGCATGATTAGAGGTGATGGGCGAACGGTCTTCGCGCACGCCGAGTCCCGCCGACCAACCAACAGCCGAGCACTGGATAGCGCCCTGCAAATTCTGGTAGGGGGCAGAGGGCCTGACGCACGAACCCTTCGCGCCCATAGCCGTTTTTTTCTCCTGAGATCGTATCTTTGGCCCGAACCAGTTCGATGTCCGCGCCTTCGCGTGAATAAACCGGTTTCCGTGCATAATGATCGCCGAGTATCGCCGATGCAGGCTCATCCTCTAAAAAGCATGGCAGCAGATTGGGATGGCCTGGCTCCATTTCCCATAGCAGAGCCAGCATCGCCTTGTTGGAGAGCAGCATCTTCCACGGCGGCTCGATGAATTGCGTTCGTTGCATCGCGGCCGCGCTACCGAAGCTATCGGCGAACATCCACTCCCAGGGATAGAGTCGGAAGAGCAAATCGATGTTTTTGCCGCCTGGATCGATGAAGCTGCGCTTCCTCAAAAGTCCAATGGCTGTAACGTCAAGCAGCTTCGTTGAGAGCCCGGCCGCCCTTGCGCATTCTTCAAGATAAGAGACTGTCGTCAAATCCTCCGGAGAGCCGCTCATGCAGGCGAGATGCAGGATGCCTTTAGCGCGAATCTCGCTCCAGCGTGTCACGAGCTTCTCGTGCAGCGAGTTGAACTGATCGGCATTTTTAGGAAGTGCGCCGCTTGCCATGAGTTGTTCGAGCCAGTGCCACTGTGCTACCGCCGCTTCGACGAGGCTCGTCGGCGTATCGGCGTTATACTCAAGCAGCTTAGCCGGTCCTGCGCCATCATAGGCTAAATCAAAACGGCCATAGAGAGATGGGTCGCGCCGTTTCCAGCTTTCTGCAATGACATCCCATGCGTGAAGCGGAATGCGCAGACGTCGCAGCAACGCTTCGTTGCGCACAGTTTGGTCAACAAGTTCGAGACAGAGCGCGTGAAGCTCTTGCGTCGCAGCTTCGAGATCCTCTTCAATCTCGCCAAGTGAGAAAACATAGCGAACGCTTTCGTCCCAGCAGGGCTCTGCGTCTTCGTCAGCAAAAACGAAACCGATTTCCGCCAGTCGTTCGGAAAAGTCGGGCCGGACGGGAGAGGGTTCGCGCCTCATGATCCGCCCCCGCCGACATGTCCAGAGCCGGCACGACCGAAGCCGCCGAAGGCGGCGTCATGTGCAGATCCGCCAGTCAGGCCTCCCCATGAGTATCCGGACCGATAGCCTCCGATCGTCGTCGACACAGCTATTCCAAAAATAGAAACTATACCGAAGCATAAAATGACAACGATCATCATCATTTTATCCAGGATGACCAAGCTCTTTTGGCCGCCATTTTCAGGCTTTTGCGCCGGCGACCGAACCCTGATCGGCGGCGGACGTTCTCCACGTTTGCCTAATTCAGGCATAGAAGGATTCATGTCCGTGGCTCAACGCACGCAGGCGGCGTTATAACGCCGACATTCGTTATGGATAAAGTCAAGCGACTGAAGCGCAGCAAGGAACATGCGCGAAATGTAACGATACAAGCGAATGCGCCCCAATCCGGCGCCCAGCACACCGATTAGCGGCGCCCCCAGCGTTTTGATCGACAGAAGCTGACGACGCTCCACCTGCTCCATCCTGATTTGGTGGATAAAAAAACTTGTTGCGATGAGCGCCCTCGGACCGATCCCGACGGGCGCGCGGTTATGTTATTGCGTAGGTAAGATTGTTTACAATCGTGGCGTAATCAAGTCTGCGTCGAGTGTATTTTCAAACTAGGGCGTGTCATCAATTAAGCCAGATAATTGACGCTACAAGTTGGATTGCAGCAAGAAAATTACATGCTGTTTTA
>JALRFG010000045.1 GCA_023253795.1 Methylocystis sp. | reverse complement strand
CCCAGTCGCGTGATCGAGTCGAGCAGGATCACCACGTCGCGACGATGTTCGACGAGACGCTTGGCTTTTTCAATCACCATTTCGGCGACCTGCACATGGCGCACCGCCGGTTCGTCGAAGGTGGAGGACACCACTTCGCCGCGCACCGAGCGCTGCATGTCGGTGACTTCTTCCGGACGTTCGTCGATCAAGAGAACGATCAAATAACATTCCGGATGATTGGTGGTGATCGATTGCGCGATGTTCTGCAGCAAAACGGTTTTACCCGTGCGCGGCGGCGCGACGACCAGCGCGCGCTGGCCTTTGCCGATCGGCGCAACGAGATCGATGATGCGGGATGACAGATCCTTGCGGGTCGGATCTTCAATTTCCAGCTTCAAACGCTCATCAGGATAGAGCGGCGTCAGATTGTCGAAGGGCACCTTGTGGCGCACCTTCTCCGGATCCTCGAAGTTAATCGAATTGACCTTGAGCAGCGCGAAATAGCGTTCGCCCTCTTTCGGGCTGCGGATCATGCCTTCGACTGTGTCGCCGGTGCGCAGACCGAATTTCCGGATTTGCGACGGCGATACATAAATATCGTCCGGGCCGGCGAGATAATTCGCGTCGGAAGAACGCAGGAAGCCAAAGCCGTCCTGCAAGACTTCAACCACGCCTTCGCCAATGATCTCGACATCACGGCTGGCGAATTGCTTCAGGATGGCGAACAGCAATTCCTGCTTACGCAGCAAGGAAGCGTTCTCGACCTCATGCTCTTCGGCGAAAGCGAGAAGTTCGGCGGCGGACTTGGACTTCAAATCCGAAAGTTTAATTTCCGGCATAAGCGCCTTCGGGAAACAAGGTTGAGGACGGGAGATTGCAGAGCCGGGTGAAACCCATGCGCCGAAAATATGCGGCGGTCGCTTGAGAACGACAGTCTGCTGTCAGGTAAGGAGTGCAGATCTATACGTTTTTACAACCAGGCGCAAGCGGCCAAAAAGACGGTCAGAACGGTTTGACGATCACCAAAATCACGATCCCGATCATCAGCAATGTTGGCCCTTCATTGATGATCCGGTAAAAGCGCGATCCATGACGATTGGCGTCATTGGCGAAATCCCGCAGCAAAAACCCGTCATGGATATGTGCGCCGGTCATCGCCAGAACCAGCAGCGTCTTGCCGTGAAACCAGGGGGCGGCGAAAGCGCCGCTGTCATAAGCCAGAAACAGCCCGGTTAACCATGACACGGTCATCGCCGGTCTCATGATGTAGCGATACAGCCGGCGTTCCATGATTTTGAAAGTCGCCGATTGCGGCGAGGCCGGACCGCATTCCGCATGGTAGACGAAGAGCCGCGGAAGATACAGAAGTCCCGCCATCCAGGAAATGATGGCGATCACATGCAAAGCCTTGATCCATAGATACATGGCGGCGCCTCGTGTCAGGATCGGCCGGCGCGCACCCGCGCCAGCAGCCGCTCGACATGTTCGATCGGCGTCTGTTGTAAAATGCCGTGGCCGAGATTGAAAATATGCGGTCGGCCAGCGAAAGCGGCGAGAATGGCGTCGATCTCCCGATCCAGCGCCGCCCCACCGACGACCAGCGCCAGCGGATCAAGATTGCCTTGCAGAACCGTCGTAGGCGCGGTCTCCGCCACCGCCCAGGCCGGATCAAGCGCCGTATCCAGCCCATAGGCGTCTGCGCCCAGCGTTTGGGTAAGATGCGGCAAATGCGCATCCGCGCCGCGAACGAAAGCGATCACCGGCACGTGCGGCCGTTGAGCCTTGACCGCCTGAACGATGCGGGCGATGGGCCCCGCCGACCAGCGCGCGAATTCATTGGCCGGCAAGACGCCCGCCCAGCTGTCGAAAATCTGAACCACCTCGACGCCAGCGTCGATCTGACGAAGCAGATAGGCGATCGAAGCGTCGATCAAGCGTTCGATTAGCCGCTCAAAGGCTTCGGGATAGCGGAAAGCGAAAAGCCGCGCGGGCGCCTGATCCGGCGTGCCATGGCCGGCGATCATATAGCTCGCGACTGTCCAGGGCGCGCCACAAAAGCCGATAAAAGCGACATCCGCCGGCAAGGCCGTTTTCACCCGATCAATGGTCTCAAAAACCGGAGAGAGTTTTTCGAGATCAAAACTGGCCAGTCGATCCACGCCTTCCGGCGTGTCGATAGGATCCAGTTTCGGTCCTGAGCCTGTCTCAAAAGACACCGGCTGACCCATTGCGTCAGGAATGACCAGAATATCGGAAAACAGGATCGCCGCATCGAAGTGAAACCGCCGGATGGGCTGCAAGGTCACTTCGGCCGCCATCGCCGGCGTATAGCAAAAATCAAGAAAACTCTTGGCCTGAGAACGCAGGGCCCGATATTCCGGCAGATAACGTCCAGCCTGCCGCATCAGCCAAATCGGCGGAATCTGCTGCGCCTTGCCCTGCAGAGCGGAAATCAGCGGCTTCATCTGAGACATCCTCAATCCAGCTCCCCGGCGTCAACCCAGCAGGGAGTAGCGCGAAACGCAAAAAAACAAAAATTTATAATAAAAAATTTTATTGTTATTTCTGTACAGGCTGAAGGCGATGGTTAATATGCGTTAACAGTTTTTAAACAGCCTTTTTGACCGGGATAAAAATTATCCCTCTCGCGCCACAGCAACGGCATAAAACGTCAAAATCACTGTTCATCATAAGCTTATGAAAAAGGAAGCTGTGCAAAAACTGTGGGTGGCGGATGAATGGGCTGGTGATTCACAGATGGCGCGAAAGCATCGACAAAACTGACGACAGGCGGTCCCCTGTTGATGACTGACCAAGCTTATGATCAGCCATTCACACCCCGCCTCGAAAAAGGGTCAATCTATCCCCACTGTTCGACTTAAGTGACGATATGCGCAGGAAAGCACCAAAGCGAAAATGACGGTTGGCGCCTCTCCATTTTGGTTGATTCAGGAACCGCTGATTCTGGCGTCAGCCAGCGCCGGTCGACAGCTTGTTTTGCGCCAGGCGGGTCTGCCCTTTGAGGCTCGACCGGCCGATGTCGATGAACGCGCGATTGAAGCGTCTCTCGGCGTCGCCGATGCAGACATCATCGCTGGCGCTTTAGCGCGCGCCAAGGCGCTGGCGATCTCTCGTCACTTCGATGACCGCTGGGTGATCGGCGCCGATCAGGTGGCGAGTTGCGAGCAGCGCATTTTCGGCAAGCCGCCCACACGTGAGAAAGCGGCGGAGCTGCTGCGGTTTTTGTCCGGGCGCCGACATCGTCTGCATAGCGCCGTCGCGCTGGCGCGATCCGGCGCGGTGGCGTTCGAGACGGTGGCGCACGCCGATCTCGAAATGCGCATATTAAGCGAAGCCTTTATCGACGCATATCTCGACGCCATGGGCGATGAAGCGATGACCAGCGCCGGGGCCTATCAGGTCGAAGGTCTGGGCGCACAACTCTTTAGCCATGTCGCCGGCGATCACTGGACGATTATGGGATTGCCGATCCTGCCGATTTTGGCGGCTCTGCGGAGCGCCGGAGTTTTATTATCGTGACGGCCGGAAAAATTCTGCGCGTCGGCCTCACCGGTTCGATTGGCATGGGCAAATCGACCACTGCGCAAATGTTTCGAGATGAAGGAATCGCCGTGCTCGATTCCGATCAGATCGTACATGATCTGTATCGTGGCGCGGCAGTCGCGCCAATCGCCGCCGCCTTTCCCGATGTGGTTGTCGATGGCGTGGTCAATCGTTCCGCGCTCGGCGCACATGTGTTGAGCGATCCGGCGGCGATGAAGAAACTTGAGGCGATTGTTCATCCGCTCGTCTGGGCGGCGCGTGACGCTTTCATTCAGCAGCGACAGGCGCAAGGCGATTGGATCGTCGTTTACGATGTGCCCTTGCTGTTTGAGACCGGCGCCGACAAAAGCGTCGATGCGATTGTCGTTGTGACAGCCCCGCCGGAATTGCAAAAACAACGCGTGCTGATGCGGCCGGGGATGACGCAAGAAAAATTCGAGGCGATTGCCGGCAAGCAAACGCCCGATACGGAAAAACGCGCCCGCGCCGATTTCATTGTGGAAACCGGCGAGGGTCTGGATGCGGCGCGCGCGCAGGTGCGTCATATCCTCAAGACATTGCGCGAAGATTCGCGCTGGCGGGACAGGTTCTGATGCGCGCCATCGTTTTTGATACGGAAACCACCGGGCTCGATCCGGCGCGGGGTGATCGCGTCGTTGAAATCGGTGCGATTGAAATCTCGAACCTGATCGCCACAGGTCGCGTTTTTCATGTCTACATCAATCCCGAACGCGACATGCCGGAAGAAGCCTTCCGCGTACACGGGCTGTCGCGCGAGTTTCTCGCCGATCACAAGAATTTCGCCGGGATCGTCGATGAATTCATCGAGTTCATCGAGGATTTGCCGCTGATCGCTCATAATGCCGAATTCGACGTGCGTTTTCTCAACGCCGAATTTGCAAAGCTTGATCGCCCGCCGCTGGCGCCGACGCGCATCATCGACACGCTGGCGATGGCGCGCCGTCTGCATCCCGGCAGTCCGTCATCGCTCGATGCGCTTTGTCAGCGTTATGGCGTTGATCTGTCGCGCCGCGACAAGCATGGCGCCTTGCTCGACGCCGGCTTGCTGGCGGATGTCTATGCGGAATTGATGGGCGGCCGTCAGGCGGCGCTGTCTTTGCAGGCTGTCGCTGTGAACAAGCGCGCCGGACAGGGAGAGATGTTGTCGGCGCGTCCTGAAGCGTTGCCGGCGCGCCTTACCGGCGCCGAGATCGCCGCGCATCGCGCTTTCGTTTCAGGAATGTCGAAAACGCCGCTGTGGGATCGTTACGCGGATGACGCGTCAGCCTGACGCGTCATCCGTAAGTGCTTTGGCGGATCAGTTGGCGCGCGCGATATTCGCTTCGCCCTGCGCTACGCGCTGCTGATACAGCGCCACGAAATCGATTGGATCGATGAACAGCGGCGGGAAGCCGCCGTCGCGCGTCGCATCCGCCACGATCTGGCGCACGAAGGGGAACAGAAGCCGCGGGCATTCGATCAGGATGATCGGCTGAACCTGATCTTCCGGGATGTTGATCAGGCGGAAGATGCCGCGATAATCGAGATCGAGCTTGAACAGGAGATCTTCCTTCTCGCCCGCCTTGGCGTCGATGGTCAGCGACACCTCATAGTCGGATTGAGCGATCTGCTGCGCGCCGACATTCACCTGCAGAGAAATATTTGGCTGCTTTTCCTGTGGGCCGAGCGAACGCGGCGCATTCGGATTTTCGAAGGAGAGGTCCTTTGTATACTGGACCAGAGCATTCAGCGCCGGGGCTCCGTTCAACCCGTCCGAACCGCCATTATTCTCAGTATTGCTCATAAAAATCTCCTTGCGGATCGCGCCCGTAAACGTAGGGCCCGCGTAACACGTCTCGGCGCCCCGAACAAGAACGGCCCGGGTGCGGCGCATTGCCGGAGACGCCTCGGCGTCGGCTTTATTTGCCCGGTTCCCGGCGGACGCGTCGCGCCGTACGCTTTTGATCGTCGAGGCTTTTCCACTCGCGCGGCGACAGATCGATCACCGAGGACGCGCTGGCGGGCGGGTCCACCGCATCGCTTTTGCCGAACCGTCGGGTCAGATCGGCGCGCACGGACGGCGATTTCAGCGCCAGCCCGGCGAAATCCGAAACGAAGCCGGGCAGGATCAGCAAAAAAGCGCCCAGCGTTTGCAGGCCGCCGTCCGCCGTCAGGCCGCCGCCCGGGCGTCGCCAGAAATCGAGCAGACGGCGAATGTCGGACAGGCCCAGCATTGTGGTCGCCAGCGCCAGAACAAGGGTGGCGAGAAAGCCCAATGAATGGACGACCAGAGTAAAGGCCAGGATTTCGAGCCCGATCCAGCCCGCGATGTAATAACCGATGCGCGCCGGATCGACGCCTGGCGCGCGCATCCCCGGCAGGAAATTCAGAAGCATGGCGAGAGGCGGAATGTTCAACGGTCGGCGTTCCGATGTTCGGGACCAAAATCTGCGGCGATAGGTCCCGCCCTTGATTCGTGACAGGGGTAGATCGACATGATAGCCGACGACGGCATTTTCAGGGAGCACACAATGGCGCCGGGCGGCGAAGCTTTTGATCCAGCGCTGATCGTTTTCGGAGCGCTGGCGATTTTCATCATCTGGAAATTGCGCTCGGTGCTGGGCGTGCGGATTGATCGCGAGGGCCCGCCGCAGACGCGTTTCGAGCCGCATCAGCCTATGGCGCGGGAATCCGCCCGCATTTCATCTGCGCCCGTCGTCACGTCTGGCGATCCGCGCGGCGCCGCTCAGACATGGCAAGATGTGGCTGAAACCGTCGACGCCCGCACTGGGCTGGACGCCGTCGCGGCCGCTGACCGCAACTTCGATGGCCTGCAGTTTCTGGAAGGCGCGCGCCGCGCCTATGAAATGATCGTCGAAGCTTTTGCGCGTGGCGATCGTGACGCTTTGCAGCCCTTGCTGTCGAAAGAATCCTTCGATGGCTTTGCGACGGAAATCACGCGTCGTGAAGCGGCGGGCGAAAAGCTCGAAACCGCTGTTGTGGCGATTGATTCCGCAAAAGTCGTCGACGCCCACGCCCAACCGGGTCGCATTGATGTGACGGTCCGCTTTGAAGCGCGCGTGCAGATGACGCGACGTGATCGCGCCGGCGAGGTGATTGACGGCGGCCGCACTCTGCCGATCATCGAATCATGGACCTTCGCGCGTGATCCGCGCGCCAGCGATCCAAACTGGAAACTTGTCGCGACGCAGCCGGCGGACTGATCTTGTGTCTTTCCCGTCGGTCGATCTGAGGCCTGTCGCTTTCGAGACGCTTGCAGGATTTGACGCTGACGATCTCGAAACGGCGCTTGCCGTGTTTCGTCACTCGGCGGAGCAACTCCTCTCGGGTGATCCGGCGCAACGACCGGCATGTCCGCCGCCCGCCGGTCTGATCCGCGCCGCGCAGGCGGCGATGTCCTGGAATGCGGCGCCGGGCACGTTTTTTCGTCGCTGGTTTCGTCCGTTTCACATTTCCGGACCCGGTTTCGTCACCGCCTATTACGAGCCGGAAATCGAGGCCCGCCTGCGCCCCGAACCGGGATTTGATACGCCGGTGCTGGCGCGTCCCGCGGATCTCGTCACGCTCAACGACGGGCCTTTGACATCGTCCGCCGGCGAACGCCTGACCAGCGCGCGACGCAGCGTCGATGGTTCGCTGACGCCTTATCCCGATCGCGCCGCCATTGAAGAAGGCGCGGCGCTAGGCGCGCAGCCGATCGCCTATTTGCGTGATGCAGTCGAACTCTTCCTACTTCAGGTGCAGGGGTCGGGGCGTCTGCGACTGCCGGGCGGCGAGACGCTGACGCTCACCTATGACGGCCGCAACGGCTGGCCCTACACATCCATCGGCAAATTGCTGATCGCGCAGGGTCGTGTGCCGGAAACCGAAATGTCGCTCGCGCGATTGAAATCCACGCTACGGGATCTGGGTCTGACCAAGGGCGCGCCGGGGCTTCGACTGATGCAGGAAAATCGCTCCTATGTGTTTTTCCGGATCGATGATTCCGCCATGCGCCGGCTCGGGCCGATTGGCGGCGCGGGTTGCGCGCTGACGCCGCTACGCTCCATCGCCATTGATCGCGCCTTGTGGTGTTATGGACTTCCCTTTTGGATCGCTGCGCGCGTTCCATGGGAGAAGGAAGCCGAAACACGGCTGGAGCGCTTGATGATCGGGCAGGACACAGGATCGGCGATTGTCGGTGCGGCGCGCGCCGATCTGTTTTTTGGCGCGGGCGCAGCGGCGGGCGGTCTTGCCGGCCGGATTCGCCATAACGCCGAGATGACCGTTTTTCTGCCGGTGGATGACGCGTCATGAGTCACGGGCACGGGACCAAACGTCCGCCGCGTCGACTGACGCAGGGCGAAATTGAACTCTGGACCGTCGTGACCGCCGATGTTCGTCCCATGCGCGTGCGACCCGTCGCGCCCGCGCCGGTTGAGCCGCCATCCGCGCCGCCGTCCGCGTCATTGCGTCCGGCTGGCGCGCCGTCGCCCGCGAAATTCATTCCATCGCCGCCGCCGCCCCCGCCCGCGCGTATTGGCGATCTCGATCACCGGACGCGCGCGAAAATCAAACGCGGTCGACTGGAAGTCGACGTCAAACTCGATCTCCACGGGATGCGGCAGGATGAGGCGCAGCGTGCGCTCAACGGATTTCTGCGTCGGGCGCAGGCCAGCGGCGCGAAAGTCGCGATCGTCGTCACCGGCAAAGGATTATCGCGCGAAGAGGGCGGCGTGTTGCGACGTGTCGTGCCGATGTGGCTGCAGGCGCCAGCGTTACGCGATGTCGTCGTTTCTTTCGGCGAGGCGGCGCGCCATCACGGCGGTGAAGGCGCGCTTTATGTGCGTATCCGTCGCGCGGATCGTGTGCGCAGCTAACGACGATCTAATGCTGCGGTCCGGCGAGCTCCAGCGTTTCGCCAACGCTGACCTGAGTCGGGGCTGCGCCAGCCGGTTGCGCTTCTTCCGCGATCAATGGCGTCGAGTCTGGCGGCGCCTTCCATTCAAAGGCGTCGAGACGGCCCGTCGCGGGCGAGATCGGCAACCAGTGTTTGGAGGCGATGTGATCGGCCAGCCAGACCGGATCGCGCGGCGCACGCGACGCGCGCGCCAGCCATTCACGCACGGCGCCGCTGGCGCCGTTTTCCGCCTCTTCGATTTCCGCCATCAGCAGACAGGTCTGCGCCGTCGGATTTTTGCCGCTCTCGATCAGCGGCGCCAGCGCAGCGCGGGCTCTGGCGAAATTGCGCGCCGATAACGCCGCCTGCGCTAGCAATTGACGGCTTTCCGGCGCATGCGGCGAAAGACGCGCGAGTTTTTCGACACGGTTGAGGCGCGCGCTGTTGGCTTCGCCCGGCAACGCGTCAAGATATAGCGCGCCGATTTCGGCGTGCGGATGTTTTCCCCAGATCGACTCGATCAGTTTGAGCGCCTGCTTGAGATCGTTGTGACGAATGAGCGTGCGCACCGCCACCGTCGCCGCCGGCGGGAAGCCGGGACGACGTTTCAGCGCCTGACGCGCCAGATGCAGCGCGTCATGCGGATAATCACGCTCTTTCTCCATCGCCAACGCTGTTTCGATTACGGCGCGTTGTTTTTGCGCGGTGTCGAGATCAATCGCCTTGGAGAGCAAATTGGCTTCGACCGATGTGCGCGCCTTTTCCCAATCGCCCTGCAAAGCATGATGTTCGAGGATCGCTGCGCCGGCCCATGGCACGGGCGCCAGATCATGTGCAGTTTTGGCGAAATGATGCGCCGCCTCCGGATCAGCGCGGCGCTTCGCCTCAATGTGCAGACCGCGCAAGCCGAGCAGTTTCGTATCCGGCTGCAAAGTCATTTTATGAAAAGCCTTGGCGGCTGCGAGTCGGTCGCCGCCAAGCTGCGCCGCCTGCGCCATCAGAACTTGCGTCAGCGGTTCATCGGGTAAAAGTTTCTGCGCAAGACCGGCGGCTTTTTTCGCTTTCGCCAGATCGCCCGAGCCCACCGCAACCAGTCCCTGCGACAGCACATCAAGACCGCGGGCGCGCCGACGTTCGCGGGTATCGCCGATCATGCGACCGGGCAGGCGCCACAAAGCGACGATGATCGCCCAGGTGATGATGATCGTCGCGACAGCCACCAGCAGGCCTGCGACCGCGACTGGCAGTGAGGCTTCCATATGCCAGCCGCCGAATTCAAGCGTGAGACCGCCCGGCTGCTGGATCAACCACTCAATGCCATAGGCGGCGACTGCGAGGCCGAGAATGAAAATCAGAAGAAACCACATGGTTTGTCGCTTTCGCTAAATCCCGCGCTTATTTTTTAACGCCGCCCAGACCGGCGATGGCGCCGTGCAGCAAATCTTCAGCCGCTTTTGCGATGGCGGCGCGTTTGTCGAGCGTCTGCGCAAATTCGCCGGCCTGCGTACGCGCCCATTCCGGCATCGCTGCGAAAGCGGCGGCGGCGGCGACGAAATTGTCATGCGTCAGCGCTGCGTCAATTTTGGCGAGATTGCCGTCGAGCGTTTCCGGATGATCGGTTCCCGCCGGTCGCACATGCACAAGTTTGCTGGCGCCATGAAGAAGATGCGACGCCAGATCCTGTTGCTCCGACGGCTCTTCGGCATGGATTTTCTTTGCAATCGGTTTGAACTGATCGCGCAATTGCACGCCGGTCGGCGCGCCGCTGGTCGCCATCGGACTCAGCACGTCGAGTAAAGCCTGATCAGCGCCCGTGCGGGTCAGAGCGGCGATTTCGTCGGCGTAGGGCCGGCCGGCGTCGAGCTCCTTTTGCAGGGCAAAAGCGATGACGACTGTCGCCGCCTCGCTGGAGGCGCCGCCGGCGACTGGCGTCGCGCGCGTCTCGTTCTTGGGCTGGTCCAGTTTTTCGCGCAGGGTTTTTACTTCTTCGCTCAGCGCCTCGATCCGCCCTTCCAGCGCATTCACCAGATCTTTTGCCGTGAGATCGTCATTCGCGGCAGCGCCGGTGGCGGTGGCGGTCGGCGTTGACGGCGCGCTTTCAACCGGCTTTTCAACCGGCTTGGGCGCGGCGATAATTTCTTTTGCGGGTTCCGGAGTTTTAATCGCGGCTTCCGTCGAATGAGGGGGCTCGACGATTTTCTCCGGCGCCGCCTCTTTGGAGCGTTCGGCGGTTTTGGGGGCTTCCGGCGCTTTTTCGCTTTCGGCCGGCGTGGTCGCCGCCGGCTTTTCATTCGCCGGGGCCGGTTCTGCGATTTGCTTATCGATCGCCGGCAGTTCTGTCGCTGTGGCGGGCGGCGTCGGTTCGTCAGAAGGGCCCGGCGCCGGCGCTGCGGTGGAGACGTCCTCGGCGACGGGAGCTTTCTTTTCGCCCAGCAGCTCGGTCAGCCGCTGCGGCGCAGTGTTCATCAGATGCTGCGCCTGCGCGAGTTCGCTTTCGATGTAGTCGGCGGCGACTTTGACGCGTTCGTCCTTGTCGCGGAAAATCAACGCGGCGTAGCCGGCGGCGCCAAGAAGGATCAGCAGCAGAATCAGCCCAGTGAAGAGCTTTCCGATCAGACCGCTTCCCTTGCGGGCGGACGCTGCGGGCTTTGCGCCGGTTGTCGTGGGAGACGCCGGGGTGGAGTCTGAGGTCTTTTGAACCGGTTTTTCAGAGCTCTTATCGTCCTTTGCCGGCTCGACCATTGCGCTCCTCCCTCTTCCCCGCGAAATCTGATTATTAACCGGCCGCCTCAGTCAACGCCAGCGTGCGACGGGCGATGTCGAGGTGGAGACGTTCGACCATCTGGCCATCGATCTGGACAACGCCCTTGTCGGCGTTTTCGGGCAGATCGAAAATGGCGATGATCTTGCGGGCGAAGTCCACTTCCTCGGCGCTGGGCGCGAAAATCCGGTTCACCGGGCCAATCTGGTTGGGATGGATCAGCATCTTGCCGTCGAATCCCATGTCCCGGCCCTGCTCAGCCTCACGACGCAATCCATCTTCATCATTGAAATCATTATAAATTCCGTCAATGATCTCAATGCCGTGCACGCGCGCGGCGAGCACGCCGGCCGATAACCACGACAACAGCGCCGGCCGGCCGGGAGTCAGGCGCGCGCGGGTTGATTTGGCGATGTCATTGGGGCCAAGCACCAGCGCTTCCAGCCGGGAGGCTGAATCATCGGCGGCGCTGGCGATTTTCTCAAT
>JALRFG010000044.1 GCA_023253795.1 Methylocystis sp. | reverse complement strand
AGATCGAGAAGAACGGCACGCCAGCTTCGCCAGCGATGGCGCGAGCGAGCAGGGTTTTACCGGTGCCGGGCGGGCCGACAAGCAGCACGCCGCGCGGAATGCGGCCGCCGAGACGCTGGAACTTCTGCGGATCGCGCAGAAAATCCACGATCTCCTGCAGATCTTCCTTGGCCTCGTCGACGCCAGCGACGTCCTCGAAGGTGACGCGGCCGTGAGCTTCGGTCATCAGCTTGGCTTTGGATTTGCCAAAGCCCATGCCGCCGCGACCGCCCATGCCGCCATTCATCTGACGCGACATCATCACCCAGAGGCCGATGAACAGAACAAGCGGCAGAAGATTGAGCAGAAGGTTCACCCAGAAGCCGCCGGGGCCATCATTCGACGGACGGGCGGTGATCTGTACGCTCTTGCTCTGCAACCGCTGAATCAGGTTCGGATCCGCCGGCGCATAGGTCTGGAACGAGCGATTGTCATTGAAATGACCGCTGATTTCATTGCCAGCGATGATGACGTCATGCACGCGGCCTTCATCGATCTGCACGAGAAGTTCACTGAAAGTGATTTCCCGGCCAGACGTGCGGGTCGTCTGGTTCTGATACATGTAAAGGAGGCCGGCTGCGACCGCGACAAACGCGATCCAGGGGAGGTAGAGTTTCCATTTAAACTTTTTCACGAACCGCCTCCATATTCGAGATGAGCGCTGCAATGCAGCAATTTCGCCTTTAGAATCTCAGAATTACCGACTTCGGCGCAACCGTCCAACCTGATCCCGCCATTTGAGGCGCTTTATTCGCCATGAAGCCTATGATCCCGCGGGCGTTAATCATGAACCCGGCGGAAACCGGCGCGGTCATCACGCGCGTTCTCCGAGTCCGATTTCTTCCACGCGTCGCATGTCGACGATGGCGGGGATGATTTTATCGAAACGAACGCCAAGCGTATGAGCTTCCTGCAACAGCGCGCTGAGACGCGCATCCGGACATGCGTGGTCGTTGAGCGCCGCATAAATTTCGAGAACTTTTTCCAGCAGGGCTTCATTGCGCTTCTTGACCGCCTGCCTTTTTGTGTAGGTCGCGACGAACGAAAACACGCCAATTGCCGCGATGGCGTAAAACAGGCCGCCGATGATTTCATGGCCGCTTTCGACCGCGTAATAACCAACAAGCGCTGGCGTAACGTAATTTGCAATCAGCCCAAGCACGAAGAACAGAGGTTTGAGCATTCTGTAGCGCGCCGGATCGCCTTTCGACATGAAATAGGCGGGATTGGCAGGCGCTGAGCCAAACTGCGTCGTCGCCATAATGCGCGCGAAATTCTTGATCTCCGCACTAATCAGGCTATCGAGCAGACACCAGCTGAAATAGTCATTCTCGATGAAGGGAGATGCGCGGTAACGTTCGGCGATCTCCTTGACGCGTTTGGCGTCAATGTCGCTTTTGGGATCGAGATTTTCGAAGAGTCCGACTTTTTGATGCGCCCAAAGGCAGCGTCTGCCGGAAGATGGAAACGCGGCTGTCGTCGCGGCGTAGAAGTCGCCAAGCAATTCGCGCAAATCGCCGATCATTTGTCTGAAATAATCGAGACCAACGCCATCCCGATGTGCTCGTCGCGCAATCGCCGGCAGCGCATCATCCCATGTCTGAATGATCGCTGGTGCGTCCTGCCCCCGGTGAAAGTCGGCGCTGGCCTTGAATGCGTCCGCCGCCAGAAGATAATCGTCGAGAACCATAGACCGCTCGGATCGCTGCAAAATGGAAGGCGGTTTCGCTATCCCGGACGATGCCGGAACCCTTCACATTATCTGTCGCGCGTCGGCTTAATTTCCACGTCGGCGGCGCGGAATCACGCGAAAAACGGTCATCAGGCTGAAGGAGCGTCCGGGGGCTTTGGAGCGCCCTTGCGAATATTCATGCCCGCTGAACGGCCCTGCGCAGGCCCGAAGGTTTCACGGAAGATTATTGGGCGGCAAGATCGGGCAGTTTTCTATGAATATGACCGCTGCAACTTTGGAGATGGCTATTCAGCGGCAGCGCTGTCGTCGACTTGATGCGCTCCATGGCGAAACGCGACGCAACATTCTTGAAAGTCGAGATTTTCAGCAATTTTTTATAGAATTCATCGAATTGCGCGATATCGGCGGCGACCACTTTCAGCATGTAATCGACGTCTCCCGCCATTCTGTAGAGTTCGACAACTTCAGGTATTTCATTGATTTGATGCGTGAAATTCTCCAGCCACGCTTCCGAATGCTCGCCGACGACAATGGAGACATAGACCGTCAAGCCCAAGCCAACCGCCTCCGGCGACAGGATCGCGACGCGGCGGGCGATGACGCCCGTGGCTTCCAGTTTCTGAATGCGTTTCCAGCAGGGGGTCTGCGACAGGCCAACCCGCGAGGCGACGTCGGCGACCGAGGCCGAGACATCCTCCTGGAGAATGGCGAGAATTTTATAATCGATCGCGTCCACGACATGCCCCCACCCGGGAAATCCGAAGCGCGCGTATTTCTATATAGTCTACAAATTTAGTCAATAAAAGAATCGGACCCATTGTTCATTCCCTCCACCCAGCGTTGCCGGCGGGCGGAGGGAATGGGGTAAGGTCAGGCGCCGGTCGCTTTCAGGCCGCGCTCCAGATCGGCGAGAATATCGTCGATATGCTCAAGACCGATGGAGAGGCGCACATAGCCGGGGGTGACGCCGCTGGCGAACTGGGCTTCCTCTGCGAGCTGCGAATGGGTCGTGGTCGCAGGATGGATGGCGAGGCTGCGGGCGTCGCCAATATTGGCGACGTGATAAAACAGCGTCAGCGCGTCGATGAAGCGCCGTCCCGCCGCCAGTCCGCCTTTCAGTTCGAAACCGAGCAGGGCGCCATAACCACCTTTCAGATAGGCGTCGGCGCGCCGACGCGCTTCGCCACTCTGTTGCGAAGGATGAATCACCTTCGTCACTTCGCTGCGTTTGGCGAGGAAGTCCGCGACCTTCTGCGCATTCTGCATGTGACGCTCCATACGCAGCGTTACGGTCTCGATGCCTTGCAAGGTCAGGAAGGCGTTGAATGGCGAGGTCGCCGCGCCGAGATCGCGTAGCAGTGTCGTGCGCGCCTTGATGGCGTAGGCGACCGGTCCGATGGGCTTCACCGCCTCGACCCAGATGGCGCCATGATAGCTTGGATCGGGCGTCGTCAGCGCCGGCTGACGTTGTGGGAATTTCTCCCAATCAAAATTGCCGCCATCGATAATCGCGCCGCCAATCGATGTGCCGTGGCCGCCGAGATATTTCGTCGTCGAATAAACAACCACCGCCGCGCCATGGTCGAGCGGCCGCGCGATGATCGGCGCCGCCGTATTATCGATGATCAGCGGAATGCCGTATTCCTTGCCGATCGCCGCCACTTCGGAAATCGGAAACACCGTCAGTTTCGGGTTGGGCAGCGTCTCGGCGTAATAGGCGCGGGTGCGGTCATCGGTGGCGCGGCGGAAGTTTTCCGGGTCCGCCGGATCGACAAAGCGTACCTCAATGCCCTGATCCTTGAACGTATTGGCGAAGAGATTCCAGGTGCCGCCGTAAAGATCGGTCGAGGAGACGATGTTGTCGCCCACCTTGGCGAGGTTTTGCACGGCGAAAGCCGAGGCCGCCTGTCCGGAGGCGAGCGCCAGCGCCGCTGCGCCGCCTTCCAGCGCCGCAAGCCGCGCTTCCAGCACGCCGGTCGTCGGATTGCCGATGCGCGTGTAAATATGGCCAAGCTCCTTCAGCGCGAAGAGATTGGCGGCATGCTCCGTATCGCGAAACTGATAGGAGGTCGTCTGGTAGATCGGCACCGCGACTGCGCCATTCGTGGCGTCGGCGCGCCAGCCGGCGTGCAGCGCAATTGTTTCTGGATGTTTCGACTCGATGGACATTGGGCGTTTCTCCGCGCGGTCTCGTTCTGAATGTTGACAGATTAGCGTGATGACTCGGTCGGCGTCGAGCGGTCGGCGCAGGCGATTGCAAAGGCGAATTCCAGCGCCGTGTCCTCCAGCGCTTCGAAGCGGCCGGAAGCGCCGGCGTGACCGGCGCCCATGTGGGTGTGCAGCAGCACCGGTCCGCCGCCGGTCATGTTCGCGCGCAGCTTCGCCACCCATTTCAGCGGTTCCCAATAGGTGACGCGCGGGTCGGTGAGGCCGGCGATGCTCAGGATCGGCGGATAGGTCTGCGCACACACATTGTCATAGGGCGAATAGGACGCGATGCGGTCATAGACGGCGGCGTCGGCGAGCGGATTGCCCCATTCCAGCCATTCCGGCGGCGTCAACGGCAAATCATCGCGCAGCATGGTGTGCAGCACATCGACGAAAGGCACGCCGGCGATGACGCCGGCGAAGAGTTCCGGCGCCTGATTGACGATAGCCCCCATCAACATGCCGCCGGCGGAAGCGCCCTGTGCGACGATGGCGCCCGCACGCGTATAGCGCTGTACGATGAGATGACGTGCGACGGCGAGAAAATCGGTGTAGCTGTTGGGTTTGTTTTCCAGCTTTCCCTGCTCGTACCAACGCCATCCCTTGTCGGTTCCTCCGCGCACATGCGCAATGGCGTAGACGAAACCGCGATCGACCAGCGACAGCGCATCTTCGTCGAAACTCGCCGATAAGGCGTGTCCATAGGCGCCATAGCCATAAAGCAGCAGCGGCGCGCCTTCGCCGCCGGGGATAAAATCGGCGCGATGCAGCAGCGTGATCGGCACGGTTTCGCCATCCGGCGCAGCAGCGAACAGACGACGCGTCACATAATTTTGAGGGTCGTGGCCTGAAGGAATTTCCTGGCGCTTACGGAGCACACGCGTCCGTGACGCCATGTCATAGTCCCAGATTTCTTCCGGCGTCGTCATCGAGGAATAGCTGAATCGTAGGCGATTTGTGTCGAACTCAAGCCCTGGATCGAGCCCGAGCGCATATGCTTCTTCGTCGAAGGCGATAAGATGTTCGTCATGCTTCGTCAGATTGCGAATCGAGATCGTCGGCAAAGAGTTTTCACGCGTCAGCCAGACCAGATAATTTTTAAACACCGTCTTCGCGACAATCATGGCGCCGGATCGATGCGCGACGACATCGCGCCAGTTGGCGCGTTCGCATGCGACGATCGGCGCAACCGAGATGCGAAAATCATCCGCGCCGTCCGCATTATTGAGAATGTAAATCTGATCGCCATGCGGCTCGACTTCATAGCGCAGCCGGTCTTCCCGACGCGCGACAAGGCGCGGCGGCGTTTGCGGCGCATGCAAATCGATCAGCCAGCATTCGCTGGCGTCATGTCCATGAATGGAGACGATCCCAAAACGGCTGCAGCGGCTTTCCGATAGCGACACAAACCATGCGCCATCCGGCTCCTCAATGATTAGTTGGTCCTGCGCCGGATCGGTTCCGACGACATGAAGAAACACCTGCGACGTGCGATGATTGTCGTCAATGCGCACATAAAAGAAGGCGCGCGAGTCAGCGCTCCAGACAATCGACCCATCCGTTTCGGTGACGACATCGGGGCGATCCACGCCATCGCTCAGGCTGCGTGTGCGGATGGCGTAAAGTTCGGAGCCGGCGTCATCGACGCTCCATGCAAGTTGCGCATGATCGGGAGCATGTGCGGTTTCGCCGAGATCGAAAAAGTCGTGACCTTTGGCGAGCGCTTCGCCATCGAGCAAAACTGTCTCCGGCCCGCCATCGCGCGGCGTGCGGCAATAGATCGAATGTTCCGCGCCATCGCGGAAACGGCCGTAATAAGCGAAAGCGCCATCCGGTTCCGGCACGTCGCTGTCGTCTTCCTTGATACGGCCGCGCAGTTCGGCGACAAGCGTTTGACGCAAGGCTTTCAACGGCGCGACGACCTCCGCGCAATAGGCGTTTTCTGCCTTGACCAGCGTTGCGATGTCCGCCGGCAGTTTTTTGGGATTGCGCAACACCTCGCGCCAGTTCGACGCCGCCAGCCAGGCGTAGGGATCGTCGAGCCGACGCCCATGCGTTGTTTTCAGAAACGGACGCTTTTCGGCGGCAGGCGGCGTCGCGGCGTCGTTAAAATGCGCGGTCTCTGTTTTTGTCGTCGTCGTATGAGTCGTCTCTTTTGACCGGGTCACGCGCATCTCCATTCCCCTGCGCTTTGATCACGATGCGCGGGGTGCGCCGCACGCTTCCGTGACGGCAAGAATTTGTCAATCATTCGGGCGCAGCCTTCCCCCATGACGTGCGCGTCGCGGGTCGAAGGAGGGATGCATGAGTCTCGATCTCGAACAAAAGTCCGGTTTTCACCGTCACAGGCGGCCAACGGCGGGACACGCCGTCACGCCGGGCTGGATCATGCTGAAAATTGTGATGGCTGCAGCGGCGCTGATCGCCGCCGTCTATGTTTGGCGCGGCCTTCGAGGACGATAGACCAAACGTCAGGGCGATCAGTATACGCGGTCGATGCAGAAATCGACGACTTCGAGCAGCGCGCTTTTCCACGGCGAGGCCGGGAAAATTTCCATCGCGTCTCGTGCGATGGCGCCATAATGCGCGGCGCGTTCAATCGTGTCGTCGAGGGCCTTGTGCTTCTTCATCAGGCCACAGGCGGTTTCGACATCGCTATCGGCGATCTCGCCCTTTTCCAGCGTGCGACGCCAGAACTCGCGTTCCTTGTCCGAGCCGCGACGGAAGGCCAGCACGACAGGAAGGGTGATTTTGCCTTCGCGGAAATCGTCGCCGACATTCTTGCCGAGCTTGGCGGAGGAGCCGCCATAATCAAGCGCATCGTCGATCAGCTGAAAGGCGATGCCGAGGTTCATGCCGTAGCTGCGCGCCGCCGCTTCATCCGCTTTGGATTTGCCAGCCAGCATCACGCCGACTTCGGCGGCGGCGGCGAAAAGCTCCGCCGTCTTGCGACGGATCACGGCCATATAGGCGTCTTCGGTCGTGCTGGTGTCCTTGGCGGCGTTTAGCTGCAGAATCTCGCCTTCGGCGATCACCGCCGCCGCTTGCGACACTACAGACAGCGGCGCAATCGCGCCGGGCTCGACCATCATTTTAAAAGCGTGGCCGAGCAGGAAGTCGCCAACCAGAACGCAGGTCTGGTTGCCCCACAACATCCGCGCCGCTAATTTTCCGCGCCGCATTTCGCTGTCATCAACAACATCATCATGAAGCAAAGTCGCCGTATGCATGAATTCGATGCCAGCGGCGAATTTCAGATGACCGTCACCCTTGTAATCGCACATGCCGGCGGTGGCGAGCACGAGCATCGGGCGCAGACGTTTGCCGCCTGCTGAAATCAGATGGTTCGCGACTTCGGGAATCGTCGTGACGTCCGATCCCGTGCGCTGAATGATCAACTGGTTGGTGCGCTCAAGATCGGGGCAGATGAGGTTGATGAGACTGTCGAGGCCGGCGTCTTTTTTTTCTTCGAGCGGAATAACGATGCCCACAGAGCCTCCTCGGCCGTGCTTTATTGATTGGCCGGAACTTACGACCTCCCGCTGCCCCCCGCAAGTCAGGCTTCTGCCCCCGTAGAGGTCATGAATAAGATGGGCGGCGGGTTTGTTTTTCCAGCGATTTCGGGGCACATTCGCCTTCCTTTTTCCTCCCTGGGCGCCGCTGCGCATGGTTCACCCGCCGCCGGAAACGACAGCCGACAGCCTGCTGGGCGGACGCCTGCGTCTGCATCAGGCGGCGCGTGGACATCGGGCGGGCAGCGATGCGCTGCTGCTGGCCGCGCTGACCCCGCCGGAGACGCGCGGTCTCATTCTGGATATTGGCGCAAGCGCCGGGGCGGTGGGTCTGGTGGCGGCCATGCGCGCGCCGCAGGCGCAGGTCGGATTTGTGGAGATCGATCCAGCGTCCTGCGCCCTGGCGCGGCTCAACATTCAGGCCAATGCGCTCGAGGAGCGTATGCGTGTGTACGAAACGGACGTCGTCCCGGCGGCTTGCCGCCGCGCCGCAGGGCTGGTCGATGAACGGGCGGAACTGGTTTTGACCAATCCGCCATTTTTCGAGGCCGGCGCCGTGCGCATAACGCCCGATGCGGATAAGGCGCGCGCCCATGTCGCGGCTGTTCCGCTGGCGGAATGGGTGCGCGCCTCTCTCGCGCTGCTCGCGCCCGGCGGCGTTTTCGCGATGATTCATCGCGCCGATGCGCTTGCGCATTGTCTGTCGGCGATCGGCGGCCGTCTTGGCGCGCTGACGATCCGGCCCGTGCAGCCACGCGCCGGCGTTGCGGCGACGCGGATTTTGTTGCGCGGCGTCAAGGGATCGAAGGCGCCGCTCACACTGGCCGCGCCTTTTATCCTGCATGAGCAGGATGGGCAGTTTACGACGGAAGCCCGACAGATTGGCGAGGGCGCGCCGCCGGACTGGTTTTTTGGATAAATTTAAAAACAAGAAAGGCGCGGCTGACGCCGCGCCTCGAAAGTCAGAAGAAGAGTGGTCCTCTTGTTGTGAAAGATAGGCTTGCGCCTGTTTCAAACAAGAGGCGGTTGCGCCGCAGATTTTTTCGCCGCTAGAAAATCTGCGAGCCCCTGACGCGCCAGCGCATCGGCGCGGTCATTCATTTCATGGCCGGAATGGCCTTTCACCCAATGCCAATCGACGACATGCCGGGCTTCCACCGTCTCCAGCCTCTGCCAAAGGTCGATGTTTTTGACCGGTTTCTTGTCGGCGGTGCGCCAGCCGCGGGCTTTCCATGCCGAGATCCAGCCGGTGACGCCGCCGCGCACATATTGCGAGTCCGTGTAGAGATCGATGGCGCAGGGGCGGGTCAACGCCTCCAGCGCCATAATGGCGGCCATCAATTCCATCCGGTTGTTGGTGGTCTGCGCTTCGCCGCCGCATAATTCCTTTTCACGATCGCCGAAGCGCAAAATTGCGCCCCAGCCGCCGGGTCCGGGATTGCCCGAGCAGGCGCCGTCGGTCCAGATCGAAACGCGCTTGGCCGTCACGACAGGCCATAATCGCCAATCGCCGCGACCTCGCGGTGAAAGCGCAATTTCGCAAGATATTCTTTCGGGTCTTTGGGGCGCACCAGTGCGCCGGGCGGGACATTGATGCTGTCGACGAAACGCGTCAGCAGAAAGCGCATTGCGGCGCCGCGCGCCAGCATGGGGAAGGCTGCGGCCTCTGCGACGTTTAACGGTCGAAGACGTTGATAGGCGTCCAGCAAAGCGGCGCCGCAATCGCGACGATAAAAGTGATCGGGGCCGAAACACCAAGCGTTCAGACAGATCGCCAGATCATAGGCGAGCGCATCCGTGCAGGCGAAATAGAAGTCGATCAGACCGGAAATTTGATCGCCGAGAAAAAACACATTGTCGGGAAAAAGATCCGCGTGAATGACGCCGGTTGGCAATGCGCGCGGCCAGTCGCGCTCCAGCAGAGCGAGTTCACTTTCGATGAGCGTGCGCAGACCCGTCGCCACCTCATCCGCGCGATCGGCGTAAGGCGTAAATAAAGGTCGCCAGTCGTTCACGGAGAGCCGATTGGGGCGCGTCATGGAAAAATCGCCGCCGGCGAGATGCAAATGTGCGAGCGCGGCGCCCAGTTCGGCGCAATGCGCCGGTTCGGGATGATGGATGGAGTAGCCGTCGAGGAAGGTGACGATCACCGCCGGTCGGCCGGAAAGACGACCCAATGCAACGCCGTCGCGGTTTTTCACCGGCTGCGGGCAATTCAGCCCCTTCGCCGACAAATGCTCCATCAAATTCAGAAAGAAAGGCAGATCGGTTTCGCGCACGCGCTTTTCATAAAGCGTCAGAATAAAACTGCCGCCGCGTGTGTGCAGGAAGAAATTCGAATTTTCGACGCCTTCCGCAATACCTTTGCAGGAGAGTAGCGCGCCGATGTCATAGGTTGAGAGAAAGTCGAGCAGTTCGGCGTCGTCGACGTCTGTGTAAACCGCCATGGGCAGGAATCCGGCGCGCCAATCAGGCGATGGCGCGCAGCTCCTTTGGCAGGGGGAACGACACGCTCTCATCCGCCGTGGAGACGGTTTCGATCGAGATCTCGTAGCGTTCCGAGAATGCGTCCATAATTTCTTCGACCAGAACTTCCGGCGCGGAGGCGCCGGCGGTGATGCCGAGCGATGAAATAGAGCCGAAGATCGACCAGTCGATTTCGCCGCGTCCCTGCACGAGCTGCGCCGGCGCGCCGGCGCGTTCGGCGACTTCGCGCAGACGCTGTGAATTGGAGGAGTTCGGCGATCCGACGACGATCACCGCGTCGACATGTGGCGCGACTTCCTTCACGGCGGCCTGCCGGTTGGTGGTCGCGTAGCAGATGTCTTCCTTGTGCGGCCCGACGATCAGCGGGAAGCGCTTGGTCAGCGCCTCGACAATCTCGCGCGAGTCGTCGAGCGACAGGGTGGTTTGGGTGACATAGGCGAGATTGCTCTCGTCGCCGAGCTTGAGATTGTCGATGTCAGCGACGGACTCAACCAGAACCACGGCGTCTTTGGGCAATTGCCCCATTGTGCCGACGACCTCCGGATGCCCTTCATGGCCGACGAGCAGAATGCGACGTCCGCGACGCCAGTGGATTTCCGCTTCCCGATGCACCTTGGTGACGAGCGGGCAGGTCGCGTCGATCGCCAGAAAATTGCGATTCCGCGCTTCGGCCGAAACGGATTTGGCGACGCCATGGGCCGAGAAGATCACCGGCGCGGCGGTGTCGGGAATTTCTTCCAGCTCTTCGACGAAAATAGCGCCCTTGGCCTTGAGCGATTCGACGACATAGCGATTGTGAACAATCTCATGCCGGACATAGACGGGCGGGCCGTATTTCGCCAGCGCGCGTTCGACGGCGTCGATGGCGCGCACGACGCCGGCGCAGAAGCCGCGCGGCGAGCACAGCAGAATTTTAAGCGGCGGCAGGACGCTACGAGACTGGGCGTTCATCATGGCGCTTTCGGAAAGAGGCGTCCGGACCTCTGGTCCGACGCGGGGTCGCCGCCAGAGGCGGACGACAGGTTTTGCTGTAATGCTGCGAGAGTGATGTCCCGTCATCCGGAGTCTGTCAAGACAAGCCGCCATCCCCCGCTGGCGGCGGCCTTGCGTCCGGGGCCTGTTCACTTGAAAGTGGCGGCGGCCCGTATCACTTGTCGGGAGCGCTTCGGATGCAGGCCTTGCGGCCCATGCCCCGGTCGGCGACATAGATTATTGATGTACATTTAACTTCCCGATAGCGGAAGACTAAGGAGACGCGCATGGCGGATTTGGATACTCTTCTTTCCTCGGCTCAGGGCGGTCAGCTGATCGCCAATCTGGCGGAGCGTTTCGGGCTGTCGCAAGAGCAGATGCAGAAGGCTGTGGATGCGCTTGCGCCGGCTCTGACGCAGGGGCTCGAAAATGCGGTCGAGCAGCCCGAAGGGCTTGGGAAAGTGGTGGAGTGCCTGTGCGCTTCCCATGAATGCTGCGCCCACGATCACGCCGATGCGGCGCACGCCCCGGACGCGGTTGATCGCGGTCAGACGGCCGTCCTGAGTCTTTTCGGCTCGGAGGACAACACCAGCCAGATCGTCCGCGCGGCTGCGCAACAAACCGGCGTCAGCGCAGACATTCTCGCCCAATTATTGCCGATCCTCGCCTCCGTGCTGTTTGGCGGGCTGAATAAATCGATGGGCGATGGCGGCATGGGCGGTTTGCTCGGCAAAGTGCTTGAGCAACTCATCCGCGGCGGCGGCGCGAATGCCGGCGGCGCCAGCGGCGGCGGTCTCGGCGATATTCTTGGCCAGGTGATCGCGGGCGGTCAGCAGGGTCAGCGCGGCGGCGCGGGCGGCGGCCTTGGCGATATTCTTGGTCAGGTGCTCGGCGGCGGCCAGCAGGGTCAGCGTGGCGGCGGCGGGGGCCTTGGCGGCGGT
>JALRFG010000043.1 GCA_023253795.1 Methylocystis sp. | reverse complement strand
GTGCATCTCCGATGCGGTCGCCGAGACCTTCGACTCCCGGGTCTTCCAGGGTGGCCTCACCTACTCGGGTCATCCGCTCGCCTGCGCCGCCGCGCTGGCCAATCTCGATGTCTGGGTGCAAAGCGATGCGCGGACGCGCGTGGCGGCGCTGTGCGAGATGCAGGCGGCGCGTCTCGCGCGGTTTGAGAATGATCCGCGCTTTCGCGGCGTGCGGCGTCTCGGCACGATTGCGGCGCTCGATCTCAATATTGAGAGCAGGGATTATCTCGCGACCATTGGCCTCGATCTGATCCGCTTTTTCAATGCGCGGGGTCTGGTGCTACGGCCGCTCGGCGCGACGATCTATGTGCTGCCGCCCTATTGCGTCAGCGCCGGCGATCTCGATCTCGTCTATGCGGCGATTGACGAAGCGGCCGCGGCATTCGCGCCGCCACGCTAGCGCGCCTGTTACGCTGCGCGCGCGAGGCTTTCGAACAGCGCGCGGCCGTCGATCCCGCCGACCAGCGGATCGATGAGATTTTCAGGATGCGGCATCAGGCCGAGCACATTGCGCTTGTCGGAGAAGATTCCGGCGATGTCGTTGCGTGAGCCATTGGGATTGGCGGCGCCGCCAATCACGCCCGTCGCATTGGCGTAGCGGAATGCGACAAGTCCTTCGCCTTCGATCCGTTCAATGGTCGCGTCATCGGCTTCGTAATTGCCTTCGCCATGCGCGATGCAGACTTCGATGATCTGGCCTTTGGCGTAATTGCGAGTGAAGGCGGTGTCGTTTCGTTCAACACGTAAATGCTGCATCTTGCAGACAAAGCGCAGATTGGCGTTGCGCATTAACACGCCGGGCAACAAGCCGCTCTCGCAGAGAATCTGAAAGCCGTTGCAGACGCCGAGCACAAGACCGCCGCGCGCGGCATGGGCGCGCACCGCATCCATGATCGGGGCGCGGCCGGCGATGGCGCCGCAGCGCAGATAATCGCCATAGGAAAAACCGCCCGGCAGCACGACGAGATCGGTGCCCGCGGGCAGTTCGTGATCGGCGTGCCAGAGCATGGCGGGGCGGGCGCCCGTCGCCTGTTCGAGCGCATTGGCCATGTCGCCTTCGCGATTGGAGCCGGGAAAGACGATGACGGCGGATTTCATGGGCGCGCTCAGATGTCGATGTGGTAGTTTTCGATCACGGTGTTGGCGAGCAGCTTTTCGCACGCCGCCGTGAGTTGCGCTTTTGCAGTCGTGGCGTCGCCCGTCACTTCGATGTCGAACACCTTGCCCTGCCGCACGCTGTCGACGCCGCTGACGCCCAACGACTTCAACGCGCCTTCGATCGCCTTGCCCTGCGGATCAAGAACGCCGTTTTTCAGGGTGACGACGACACGTGCTTTCATGTGCGGGTTCCGTTGGGGAGAAAAGCCCGCCCTGTTCGGGCGGGCTGGATTGATTGCTGAAGGCTTGGCCTACTGCACCAGCTTGGGGCCGCCGGTGCGCGGCGGTTCGCCGTCCTGCATGATGCCGAGACGACGCGCGACTTCGCTATAGGCTTCGACCAGTCCGCCCATGTCGCGACGGAAGCGATCCTTGTCGAGCTTGTCGTTAGACTTGATGTCCCACAACCGGCAGGAGTCGGGCGAGATCTCGTCCGCGACGACGATACGCATCATGTCGCCTTCCCACAGACGACCGCATTCCATCTTGAAATCGACGAGACGGATGCCGACGCCGAGAAACAGGCCTGAGAGGAAATCATTGACGCGAATGGCGAGCGCCATGATGTCGTCGATCTCCTGCGTCGTCGCCCAGCCGAAAGCGGTGATGTGCTCTTCCGAAACCATCGGGTCGTCGAGCGCGTCATTCTTGTAATAGAATTCGATGATCGAGCGCGGCAGCTGCGTGCCTTCTTCCAGCCCGAGACGCTTGGAGAGCGAGCCGGCGGCGACATTGCGCACGACGACCTCAAGCGGAATGATCTCCACCTCGCGGATGAGCTGCTCGCGCATGTTCAGCCGGCGGATGAAATGGGTCGGCACGCCGATGCTGTTCAACTGCTGGAAAATATATTCCGAGATGCGGTTGTTCAGCACGCCCTTGCCATCGACCACCTCATGCTTTTTGGCGTTAAAGGCGGTGGCGTCATCCTTGAAATGCTGGATCAGCGTTCCGGGCTCGGGGCCTTCGTAAAGGACCTTGGCCTTGCCTTCGTAAATGCGACGGCGGCGGTTCATGGGGGTCAACCGGGTCTTGAGGAAATCCATTGTCGGCCCTGGCTCCCTTAACGTAGCGCCCGACCAGCGGGCCTTCGTTGCGCGATAGCGCTGAAAGGAGCGGCGAAAGGCTTACGCCCGGCCGCAGGTTCGGCGCTTTCTGACGATTTTGAGCGTACGTGAGGCGTCGACGTCCGCTTTTAGCCGAAACGGCCGTCCCACACAACGCGCCGCCGCGCCGCAGCATCGCTCGGAGCCGGTTTTCCCCAGATGAGGCCACCGGCAGGCCGCAGTTTGACGCAGCCGGAAAGCATTGGCATCGGCGCCGAATGCGCCTATACCCGTGGCACGCGGGCGAGGGCGCGGCTTTTTCGCCGTCCGACTAGCCTGCAAATCCCTGTTTAGACCCATAAAACCCGGCCGAGGATGGATATGAGCACGTTCGATCAACGCGAAGAATCGTTTGAGAAGCGCTTCGCTCACGACGAGGAGCTGCAATTCCGCGCCGAAGCCCGCCGCAACAAGCTGCTGGGCCTGTGGGCGGCTGAAAAGCTCGGCAAAACCGGCGCTGACGCGCAGGCCTACGTTGATGCGCTGGTCGCCGCCGAAGTCGCCGCCGACGCCGATGCGCGCGTTTTCAATCAGATCAGCAAGGACTTCGCCGCCGCCGGCGTCGATCAGTCTGAGCATCAGATTCGCCGCACCATGGACGAGATGATGGCCAAAGCCCGCGCCGAGATTCAGGCCGGCCAGTAAGGCGCGCACGCAAGGCGCCGGCCGTCCTGCTGGCGTGTTGCGAAATCTTCATTACTTGCGGAGAGAATCGCCCCTATGCGCGAATCTCTCCCTTCTTCTGGCCCCAAAGTGCGCCAGGCTCCGTCGACGCCGGAGCCGCAGTTTTTCAGCGCCGCGCCGGAAATCGCCAAGGCGGCTGCAGAATGGCTTCAGGCGCTCGCCCATGAGCGCCGCGCCTCTCGACACACGCTCGACGGCTATGCTCGCGACGCCGCGACTTTCCTCGCTTTTCTGACCGAACATTTGGGCGACCGCCCCGACCGCGCCGCGCTTGTTGCGCTGGAGCCGGTCGATATTCGCGCCTTTCTCGCCCGACGCCGCGACGATGGGCTGGAGAGCCGCTCCCTGTTGCGCGCGCTCGCCGCCATCCGCAATTTCATGCGTTATCTGGAGAAGCGCGGTCTCGCCCGCACCGATGTGTTTGGCGCGGTGCGGGCGCCCAAACGCCCTCACAGCCTGCCCAAGGCGCTAACGGTGGCCGCCGCGCGCGATCTGATCGACCCCGACAGTCGTGCCGGCGAAAGTCGTGAGCCTTGGGTGCTCGCCCGCGACGCCGCCGTGATGGCGCTGCTCTATGGCGCGGGCCTGCGCATCTCCGAAGCGCTGTCGATTGAACATGCCATGGCGCCAATTGGCGCACAGGATCGCGTGACGATTCTCGGCAAGGGCGGCAAGACCCGCACCGTGCCGGTGATTGAGCCGGTGCGACGAGCCATTGAATCCTATCTCGCGCTCTGTCCCTACAGTCTTGCGGGCGGACCCTTGTTCGTCGGCGCGCGTGGCGGTCCGCTGTCGCCGCGCATTGTGCAACTCGCCGTTGCGCGGTTGCGCGGCGCGCTGGGTCTGCCTGACAGCGCCACGCCGCACGCTTTGCGCCATTCTTTCGCCACGCATCTTTTGGGACGCGGCGGCGATCTGCGCACAATTCAGGAATTGCTCGGCCACGCCTCTCTGTCGACGACGCAGATTTACACCTCGGTGGATTCGCAACGTCTGCTGGCAGCGTTTCAATCAGCGCATCCGCGCGCCGATTGATTACTCCAGCGGCTCCACCGCCGTAATCTCGATGCCGAAACCGGAGAGGCCGACAAAGGCGCGCGGCTTGGCGGAAGACGATCGCAGCCGGATCGAGGAAACGCCAATATCCTTGAGGATTTGCGCGCCGAGGCCGACATCAAACCATTGTCGTTTGCGGTCTTCCTCCGCGTTCTCCGGTTCCGCCGCGCCGATATTATTGGTCGGCACGCCAGCGGCGCCGTCGCGCAGATAAACCAGCACGCCACGTCCCTCGCGCGCGAAACGCTCCAGCGTTTTGCGGATCGTCTGCGCGCCGCCCATAACGTCGTCGAGAATATCGGCGCGATGCAGACGCGTCGGCACATCGCGGCCATCGCCGATATTGCCGAGCACGAAAGCGAAATGCCGGACGCTGTCGAAAGGCGTGACATAGGCGTGCCCAATCATCTCGCCCGCCGACGTCTGCACCGGAAAAGTGGCGACGCGTTCGACAAGCTTCTCACGCGCCTGCCGAAAGGCGATGAGATCGGCGACCGAGATCATCTTCAAATTATGCGTGCGCGCAAATTGCGCGACCTGTTCGCCGGTCATCACAGTGCCGTCGTCATTGGCGAGTTCGCAGATCACGCCGACCGGCGGCAGACCGGCGAGACGACACAGATCGACAGCGGCTTCGGTATGGCCCGAACGCATCAAAACCCCGCCATCGCGGGCGATCAGCGGAAACACATGGCCGGGACGCACGAAATCAGCTGCGCCCATATTGCCATTGGCGAGCGCCCGCACGGTGTTGCAGCGCTGTTCGGCGGAGATGCCGGTCGTCAGCCCGTGGCGCACATCGACCGAGACCGTGAAAGCGGTGCCGAGCGGCGCGTCGTTTTGCGCCACCATCGGTGCCAATTGCAGCCGCCGCGCCTCTTCCAGCGTCAGCGGCGTGCAGACGATGCCGCAGCAATGACGAATGATGAAGGCCATTTTCTCCGGCGTGCACAGCGCGGCGGCGATGACCAGATCGCCCTCGTTTTCACGGTCGTCATCGTCGGTGACGACGACGATCTCGCCCTGTGCGATCGCCTCAAGGGCCTCTGTAATGGAATGCGGCACGCTGATCTCCACAAGCCGCCCGGCGGCGCCTATCTCATGATCCTGTCTGTCGCCCTATGTAGCCGCCCGGCCTCGGGCTTTCAAATCGGACCGCCCATGCGTCGCCTGTCCTTATGCCTTGTCGCCCCCCTGATGATGTTCGCGGCCGTCTCGTCTGCGGCGTCATCTCTTGCCGCGTCATCTCCTGCGACGCCGTCTCCTGCGACGCCTTGCGCCGATCTGGTTGAGGAGGGGGCGTCCTATACGGTCTGCGCCTTCGATGCGCGTCAGGCGTCAATCCGCCTGTTTCTGCGCGACGCCGCCGGCGCGCCTTATGGCGACTTCTCCCGTTTGGCCGATTCCGTCGCGGGGCGGGGGGCGGACCTCGTTTTCGCGATGAACGCCGGCATGTATGACGACGATTTCGCGCCGGTCGGGCTTTATGTCGAAAACGGTCATCGTTTGCACGAGGCCAATGTCCAGGCCGGCGTCGGCAATTTTCATCTCAGACCGAATGGCGTGTTCTGGATCGACGGCGCCCGCGCCGGCGTGACGGAAACCGGACACTTCCTCAAATCGCGCGCGCATCCGGCTTTCGCGACGCAATCGGGCCCGATGCTGCTGATCAACGGCCGGGTCAATCCGCATATTCACGCGAGCGGCGTCTCGGAGAAATATCGCAATGGCGTCGGCGTGTCCGATGGACATATCGTGCGTTTCGTCATCTCTAATGCGCCGGTGACGTTTCATCAATTTGCGGCGCTGTTTCGCGATCGGCTGAACTGTCCGGATGCGCTGTTCCTCGATGGCGGAACCGCTTCAGCGCTGTATGCGCCGTCGTTCAATCGCCATGATCGTTTTCACCCGATGGGACCAATGATCGGCGTCGTCAAACAAAAATAGCGCCGGTTATTTTTGCTCAACGCGCAGGCGCGTGATCAGATCCGCTGCGCGTTTCAGTTCGCGCGCCCGCAGGTCTTTGGCGAAGTTTTCGCATAGATTCTGAATGTTTTGCGAACAGGATGCGATAAACACGCGTATGACGCTTTCGCAGTCCTCTACGCTTGCTGCGGCAGCTGTCTCAATGGCGCCTGTGGTGTTTCGCGCATGACGCGCTGCTGTGTTGTCGACGCAGCGCGCCAGTTGATCGCCATGCTTCCTTACCTGTTGTGAGAGCTCGGTCATCAGCATGCCGGCGTCATCGGCCGCCCGGACATTGCTCGCAGGCAAGGCGAACACAAAAGCGAGAAGGGCGGAGGACAAAAGAACAGAGCTGCGGTTCATGGCGCATGATCCATATTTGGCTTCTCGGCCATAAAAAATTTCCGTTTTTCACTCACGCCGACATCAGCGCGCCGACATGCGCGGCGGCGCTGGCTGCGAGATCGTCTGGCGCATAGCCGCCTTCGAGCAATGACACGATCCGCCCATTGCAGCGCCGCGCTGCAATCTCCATGACGCGCAGCGTCACATCGCGGAAATCTTCTTCAACCAAACGCAGGCGACCGAGTGGGTCGTGAATATGCGCGTCGAAACCGGCGCAAAAAAGGATCAGATCGGGCGCGAAAGCATCGACGCGCGGCAGAATGCGGCTCGCGAGCGCTTCGCGGAATTGCACGCCATCATCGCCCTTGCGCAGCGGCGCATTGACGATGTTGTCATGCGCGCCGATCTCGCTCACGGCGCCGGTGCCGGGATAAAGCGGCATTTGATGGGTCGAGCAATAGAGCGTGTTTTTGTCGTTCCAGAAAATCTCCTGCACGCCATTGCCATGATGAACGTCGAAATCGACGATAGCGATGCGCGTCGCGCCCATGGCCTCACGTGCATGACGTGCGGCGATAGCGGCGTTATTGAGAAAGCAAAAGCCCATCGACGCTTCGGCGCGTGCATGATGCCCGGGCGGACGCGTTGCGACAAAAGCGTTGCGCGCCTGTCCGCGCATTACGGCCTCGATCGCCGCGACGCCGCCGCCGGCGGCGTGCAGGGCGGCCGATAAGGTGCCGGCGTTCATCACCACATCATTGCCGAGTTGCGCCGTTCCCTGCGTCGGCGTCGCTTGTTCGAGCTGTGTCAGCAGTTCAGGGGTGTGAACCCGCAGGATCGCGGCGCGCGTCGCCGTTGGCGCGTCGATCCGCATCAGCGACGCGAAGCGCGGCGTCGCCAGAATATCTTCCAGCGCGCGTAGCCGGTCAGGCCGATCCGGCCAGCCGGGGCCTGGATCATGCGCAAGCATTGCGGGATGAGAAACGAAGAGCGTCGTCGCCGTCTGCGCACGCGTTGGCGTCGCCATACTGGCGGCGGCGCTCGCCAGAAACGCGCGGCGTGTGAGATTGGGCATGATGCGTTTGGGCATGAGTGGACGCCCTTTGCTTTTCGCTCACGCGCCCTTCCGGCGCGGGATTATCCCACCTGTCCGCGATGACGCAGGAAGTGATCGGCCAGCACGCAGGCCATCATCGCCTCGCCGACCGGCACGGCGCGGATGCCGACGCAGGGGTCGTGGCGGCCTTTGGTGACGATCTCGGCGTCATGTCCGTCGCGATCAATCGTGCGACGCGGCGTCAGGATCGACGAGGTCGGCTTTACGGCGAAGCGCACGACGACGGTTTGGCCGGTCGACAGGCCGCCCAACACGCCGCCGGCAGGATTGGACAGAAACGTCGGCTGGCCATCCGGCCCCATACGCATTTCATCGGCGTTGGCTTCGCCGGTCAGTTCGGCGGCGGCGAAACCATCACCGATTTCGACCGCCTTGACGGCGTTGATCGACATCATTGCGCTCGCCAGATCGGCGTCGAGCTTGCCATAGAGCGGCGCGCCCCAACCAACAGGAACGCCCTCGGCGACGACTTCCACCACGGCGCCGATGGAGGAGCCGCTCTTGCGCACCTCGTCGAGATAATCGGCCCACAGCACAGCGGTTTGCGCATCCGGACAAAACAGCGGATTGCGATCGACTTCGGCCCAGTCGAAGCGGCTGCGGTCGATCTTGTGCGGGCCGATCTGCACCAGCGCGCCCCGAATGGTCACGCCGGGGATCACCTTGCGGGCGACGGCGCCGGCAGCGACGCGGGCGGCGGTTTCGCGCGCCGAAGAACGGCCGCCGCCGCGATAGTCGCGCACGCCATATTTGGCGTCATAGACATAATCGGCGTGGCCGGGACGATATTTGGCGGCGATGTCGCCGTAATCCTTCGAGCGCTGGTCGGTGTTGTGAATGACGAGCGCAATCGGCGTTCCGGTGGTGATCTGTTTGCCGTCGGCCTCGGTGAAGACGCCGGAGAGGATCTTCACCTCATCGGCTTCGCGCCGTTGCGTCGTGAAGCGCGACTGGCCGGGCTTACGCTTGTCGAGAAAGCCCTGAATCTCGGCCTCGGTCAGTTCGAGCCGCGGCGGACAGCCGTCGACAATGGCGCCGAGCGCGACGCCGTGGCTTTCACCGAAAGTGGTGACGCGAAAGAGATGGCCGAAGCTATTATGAGACATGCGCGTTTCTAGGCCGGCTTCGCCGGCGCGGTCAAACCCGCTGGCGCTGGCTTAACGGGCAGGGGGCGACGGCGGCGCGTCTTGCGCCGGCGGCGGCGGGGCAAGATCGGCGCCGGCTTTGAGCTGCTTGCGCAAATCGGCGACGGCGCCTTCGACCAGCGCCCGGCGTGGTTTCGCCGGACCGATTTCGACGGCCGCCATATTCGCCATCACTTTCGCCAGCTGGTCGGTTGGCTGGCCTTCAGGCGTGAACAGCTGCAAATCGTCGTAAGGGCTGGCGACGACGCCGGCGATCAGATGTTCGGCGTAATTGGCGATGCGCGTTATCTCGCCCGAACAATCGAGACTGTCGAGCGGCTGCAAGGACGCGGTCGTGGAGGCGGTTGAAGACGCCGTCGACAGCGGCGCCAGATCCGCGAGATCATCCTCCGACGCGCCTGCCGTCGTTTTATTTTTCATTGTGTTTTTGGTCGCCTTGCGGTCGTCGGCGCGGTTTTTGCGACCGGTTTCCGCAACGCCCTCCATGATCGTCGGCGTCGCCATCATGTCCAGCGCTCTGGCTTTGGCGCGGTGATCATTGTCTTTCTTGCGACCCTCTTTCGCGCCGCTGTCCTTCATGAAACCGGGGCGTCCATGCGCGGCGAGCCATTCGGCGCGCAATTCGTTTTGCTCGCGCATCGGCGCGAGCCCCATCTGACCATGCGCGGCGAGCCAGCGCGCGCGCAGCGTGTTCTGCCAGCCCTGCGGCGCAAGCGCCGGCGGCAGGGCGTAAGCGTTTTTTGCGACGGCGCCGACGGCACTCGGCTGTCGCGTGAGACATTGCGTCGGCGCCCAGCGCTCGACGATGGCGCGGGCGTTGCGACGATTATAATCGACGTAATAACGCCGCAGCAGCAGCGCCGCGACGGCGGCGCCTTCGGCGGCGGAGGCGAAAGCGGCATGGCCATCGGCGTCGGCGGCGATCTCGCCGTTCCAGCCGGCGCGCTTGATGCACCAGTAATTGTTGAGCTTCACACAGCGGGCGGGATCGCCGTTCTCCAGCGCCAGCGCACGTCGCGCGGCCGCGAGCGGCTCCATCTCCAGCGCCAGCGCGCTTTGGGTGCGCCAATTATCAACCGCGCGTTGTTCGGGCTGATAGGCTGGCGCCGCAGCGAGCGAGATCGATGCGGGATCGACCAGCGCTTTTGGCGGCTTGTCCGGCGCCGCCGTCATCAGCATCAATGCAAGCGTTTCGATCAGCATTTCGACAGGCGGATGGATCAGTCCGGATCGTCGACGAGTTCGCCGCGCAGAATCGCCGGCGTTACGAAGCGATGCAGTTGCGCGGCGCCGGGGCGAATATCAGCCCAGCTCGCCGCGTCGAAATCGAGCACGGCGAGCGCCGCCGGCGGATATTTCATGCGCATCAATTCGCGTTCGGCCGGATCGCCGGCGCCGGCGAGCAGCGTCGCCAGTTCGGCGAAGCCGGGGTTATGTCCAACCGCCAGCAACGTATGGGCGCGGTCGGGGGTTTGGCGCAGCACGTCGATGAGATGATCGGCGGAAGCCAGATAGATCGTGTTTTCGATCACATGGGTGACATGCGCCGGAAAGGCTTCGAGCGCCCGCTCCAGAGTTTGCTTGGCGCGTCGGGCGTTGGAGGCGACGGCGAGATCCGGCGTCGCGCCGAGATCGCGGATGAAGGCGCCGGCGTTGCGCGCATCCTCCTCGCCACGCCGCGTGAGCGGCCGTTCGCGGTCGCCGCCGGCGGAGTGACGATCGGCCTTGCCGTGACGAAGGAGGAGAAGTCTGCGCATTCGGGCCTTGTAGCATGACGCCGGAAAAGTCACATGGGACCAGCCGACGATGGCGGATGCCCGGTCTTTACCCGGCGGCGGCGGTCATGCAAGGACCTGAGCCGCCAATCGGCAGGAGAAGGCCGGTCTGATGAAGCGTCCCGACGCCCGCCCGCATACGAAAACCCTGCGCCTGGGGGCGATGATTTGCGTGATTTTTCCGCTGGTCGCGTTTGCCGGCCCCACGGCGGCGGCGGCCCTCGACAATCTGTCCCTGGTGGTTGGCGCGACGACATATCGCATCCCGCATCTGACGATTGAGGGCGGCGATCCGGCGATGCTGACCGGGGTTTTTCAATCCGACGCCGCGGGAATCGAGACGCGGCTGGCCGGGCTTTCCGCCAGTCGGATCGTTATTCCCGAGCTCCTGACCGAAACCCGCGTCGGCGAGACCGTCGAGCGCGCCCTTTACCGCGATCTGATCCTCGCCGATGTCGTCAATGGCCGCGTCGGCGTCGCGCAGGCGGCGACAGCCGAACAATCCGTTGAAACGTCGAGTGGCCGCGAGTCGCATCTCATCTGGCGCGGCCTCGCCTTTCGCGGCGTCGATCTGCGTCAGTTCGCCCATCTCGCCGCCGCATCGGCGCCGGAGCCGGCTGCGCCGCCAAAACCGCTGCTGGATGAAGAAACCATCGACTCCGTCGCCTATGAGAGCCAGTCCGGAGATGTGTCTCTGCATGCCGGCCGGTTGACGCTCGCCGGCGTCACGGCGCGCGCGCGCGGCGCGGCGCCGGCTTCGCCGGCCGACAGAATAAAACATCTGACGCAGGCCGCCGATGACGTCAGCTTTGCGCGATTTGAAATTCAGGACGTCGTCGTTGAGGGGCGGGTTCTGTCCGAGGCTACGCCTTTCGCGCTGCGGATTGGCAAGATCGATCTGCGTGGCCTTGCGACGGGAACGCTCGCCGAGACGACGCTCGATCATTTTGCGCTGAAGACGCCGGATGGCGGCAATGTCACGCTGACGCAGTTTAATCTGCGCGATGTCGCGCTCGCGACCCTGTTCGACGGCGGCGCGCCGCACATTGGTCATGCGGGCGTAAAGGAGCTTGTCGTCGATCTGCCGACGCCGCAGTCGGGAGCGGAATCGCGCATGCGCTTCAGACTTGCCGACGCCCATCTCGATCTGGCGAATTTCCGTGAACGGACGCCGACAAAATTTAATCTCGCCATTGATCGCTTGTTTGTCGATCTCGCGGCGCGCGGAGCGACGGGTCTCGCCGCGCCGCTGCTGGCGCTGGGCTATCGCGACATTGATCTCTCCGCCAGCGTCGCCGGCGCATGGGACGAAAAGACGGGCGCTTTCACGCTTGCGCCCGTGCGGGTGACGGCGCCCGAGATGGTCGCGGCGAGTCTCGCCGCGACATTCGGCGATGTTTCGGCTCTGGCGTTTTCATCCTCGCCGCTTATTGCGCGCATGGCGGCGGCGACCGCTTCGGTCAAATCGCTCGAACTCACGCTCGATGGCGGCGGGCTTGCCGATCGTCTGATCGCGTCGTCAGTGAAGGCGTCGCCATCGACTGAGGAAAAGTCACGCGCCGACGCAACGCAGGCGGCGCGCGATCTGATCGCGCAAAATCTCGGCGCCGGACCAAACGCGCAGATAATCG
>JALRFG010000042.1 GCA_023253795.1 Methylocystis sp. | reverse complement strand
GATCTCGACGCTCGCGCCGCCGTCGATCGCCGAGCGGGCGAACCGGGCGAACTCGTCGAGCGCGTCGTCGGTGCCCATCCCGGCGTTGTGCCGGCTGTGCGTGTCGCTCACCGACACCACGTACTGCAGATGGGTCAGGCCGGCGGCGAGCGCCCGTTCGGCGCCATCGTCGATATGGGCGGCCCCCTTGGGCTCCAGCGAGCCGGCGATCCATTTCTTGCGCGCCGTCACCGGATTGGACGGGCTGAGGAACCAGGTGCAGCGTTCGCCGCCGGCGATGCGCTCGATCGGCGCGTCGCGACGACCGTCGGCGATCACCATATGCGCACCGCCGGTGACGGCGATTTTCGCCGCCTCGATCTTGGTGCGCATGCCGCCGCGCGAATATTGCGAGGCCGCGCCGCCGGCCATCGCCTCGATCTCGGCGGTGATGCGCGGCACGATCGGAAGATGCGTCGCATTCGGGTCCGAGGCGGGCGGGGCGGTGTAGAGGCCGTCGATGTCGGAGAGCAGCACCAGCAGATCGGCGCTGGCCATGGTGGCGACGCGGGCGGCGAGGCGATCATTGTCGCCATAGCGGATTTCGGCCGTGGCCACCGTGTCGTTTTCGTTGATCACAGGCACGGCGCGCAGCGCCAGCAACCGGTTGAGGCATTCACGGGCGTAGAGATAGCGCCGCCGCTCCTCCGTGTCGCCAAAGGTGACGAGCACTTGTCCGGCGACAAGGTTGCGGGCGGCGAGCGTCTCCGCCCAGATACGCGCCAGTTCGATCTGGCCGACGGCGGCGGCGGCCTGACTGTCCTCCAGCGCCAGCGCGCCATGCGGGAAGCCGAGCACGCTGCGGCCGAGCGCCACGGCGCCCGAAGAGACGACCAGAATATCCGCGCCGCCGCGATGCAGGGCGGCGATGTCGTCCACGAGACGCGACAGCCATTGCCGCTTCACCGCCGCCGCTTCGGGATCGACCAGCAGGGATGAACCGACTTTGATGACGATGCGTCGGAAGGTGGAGATGTCTGGTGCGCGCTGGGTCATGTCCATGACGGCGGGAGGGGGACGATGCGCCTGCAGCGTTAGCCCGGCAGGTGGACGGCGTCCAGTTCCGCGCAGATTTTATGGCGGAACACGCAGCGCCGATGTTTGGACAGTGAGCCGCGCCCGTCCGCGCGTCACCGCGCGAGCGGGAGGCCTTCGCCTTTTAGCGCGCCCGCACCGTGAGGTCGGTGCCGTCGGCGCCAGTTTCGCTGCTCGGCGGCTGATCGGAGACGATGATCGAACCGCCGGTCCAGAACAGTTCCGACAGGCGATCGCGCGTATCCTGCGCCAGTTCGATGCGCTCCAGCGCTTCCGAGGGACCCGGCGCAAAACGCTGGCCGTCGGTGGGCGGCGATAGCACCGTCCACTGCAACGATTTGCCATCGTCTCCCGGCGCCGTCGCAATATAGAGATGCGTGCCGAGCGGCGTCTCCGGATCGCGGATCGTCACCGCGGCGTCGAACACCGGCACGAGCCCCTGGCGCACATAGATCTTTTTGTCCTTGCGGCTGATCAGTACGGAGACGACCTCGGTGCGACGACGCGCAATTTTTTCAGCTTTGGTCGCCGCTTCCGCGCTCGCTTCCGCATCGCTAAGGCGATGCGTCAGATCGGCGATTTCGGCGTCAAGCGTCGCCGGCGCTTTCTGCGCGGCTTCAAGCTTCGCTTTCAGCTCTGGCAAGGCGTATTCGGCGTCGAGTTTCGCTTCGACGGCGGCGAATTTTTCCGTCAGCGCGGCGTCAATCGCCTGCGCCATGCGCGCGGCGCGGGCCTCAGAGATCGCCGGCGAAGTGGCGGCCGGCGCATTCGCGGCTTCCTGCTTCTTAGCATCGACGACAGCATTGGCGTTTTCCAGACGTTTTGCAGCCGCGTCGACCCGCGTCTGCGCGGCGGCGAGGGCGTTTTCGGCCGCGCGCTGAATGGCGCCGACGCGCGCCAGCTCGCCACGTTTGGCGGCCAGCGTGGTTGAAACGTCACGCACCATTTTTCTGGCCACGGTCAGATCGGCGACGGCCTTGTTTTTCAATTCCTCGGCATATTCACGGGGATTGAGCAGCTTCTGCGACGCAAGGTTTTCTGTTTTCGGCGCCTCGACGATCGGCGCCGGCGTCTCGACCGGCGCGACAGCTGGCGGAATGTCAGGCAGCGGCGCCGCTTCGGCGCTGGAAATGAAAGACGGCGTTGTGAGCGAGATCGTCTTCGGCGTTGCGGCGCCGGTGACGGGCGTCATCGCGCCGCCGGTCGACGTTTGTTGCGTCGAATTGTCTGGCGCGCGCGGCGTTGCGGTCGGCGACGCCGTATTGGTGGTCGTCGGCTCTATCGCGGGCTTGGGTGCAACGGCCGGCGCGGCGATGTTGTCCGCGCCCTTTTCCTTGTCTTTTTCCGGCTCTGCGCCGGGCGCGAGCGACATTTTTGGAACCGGCAGCCATGCATGCGCGATCGGCTCCGGCTGAACGTTTTCATGCGAAATCACGACGCGTTCGCCGATCCGCGTCAGCCCCCAGATTTTGGGGGCAAAACTCGCCGGCAGGCGCACGCAACCATGCGACGCCGGATGGCCGGGGACCACGCCGGTATGCATGGCGACGCCAGACCATGTCACGCGCTGCATGAAGGGCATGGGCGCGTTGGAGTAGAGATTGGAGTGATGCATGAGTTCGCGCGCGAGAATCGTGAAGACTCCGCGCGGCGTTTCATGTCCCGGCATGCCGCTCGAGATTTGCGAGCGGGTGACGACGCCATCGTGGTTATAAACCGTCAGTTGCTGTTGGCCGAGCGCGACGACGACGAACAGCGGCAAATGACGATGTGTGGTCGCTGCAGGTTTGGCGTCGATTTTCGACTCGGCGCGCTTTGCGGGTTTCGCTTCGAGACCGGGAAGAGCGTCGTCGCCGAAATCCATCGTATCGGGCTCGTCGCCGCCGCGTTTTTCCGTCTTTCGGGCGCTGCGCGTCGGACGCTCGCCGGCGTCGGGCGTCATGCCCTCACGCGCTTCGCGCGCAATCTTCTGCTTGGGCGCATTGGGCGCAGCGCGATGCTTTGCGGCTGGCGCGCTTTGCGCTGCCTGAGTTGGCTCATCGCCGAAAAGACCGAGCAGATCCAGAGCAGTCGCCGGACGCGGCTCAATCACAACGGCGCCACCGGCGATTGCAATCGCCGTGACAAAAAACCTGTTTCCGAAACGTGCGCGCCAATACATTGCCAGACCCCGATGATCCAATCGAGAAATCCCACCCCAGTTCTATATTCATGTTCGACTCGATGTGATTTGGCTATTGGCGTTTCGCCATAAAACGTGCAGAAGCCGCCCGTTTTCTTCCGAAACTTTGTGACTGTTGCGCGCGCGCAACAGTTTGGGCGCTTTCCCGCCGTGTCGTTAAAAATGCGTAAAGAGGAATGGCTGTGAATATTTTGTGGCCGTCGCGCCACACTGCGACGGCAATATGCGCATCGAGCGTCCTGGCGGCATCAAAATGCGTTGACTGTGCAACCACCGCCCGCTTTTCTAGGTCCAACGCGAGCGGTGTGCTGCTCGTGTCGGACTCAAAACATGGCGCCGCCGCTCAGCGTATCGAAAAGCGTCGCTCGCAAGTTATGGACACACCAACGATGAAAAAGATCTCTGTCTCCATCGCCGCTCTGGCGCTCGCCATCTCCGCCGGTTCCGTTTTCGCCGCTGACCTGCCGTCGCGCAAGGAAGCCGTTGTGCCGCCGCCGCCCCCGCCGACCTGGACCGGCCTCTACGCCGGTTTGAACATTGGTGGCGGCTGGAACGCCGGCAACGGCAACGCCAACGTCTGGAACCTGAACGGCTGGAACGGCGGCGTGTCCAACAATCTGTCGAGCGGCGTGATCGGCGGCGGCCAGGTCGGCTATAACTACCAGCTGGGCGGCCTCAATGGCGCGCTTCCGGGTGGCTTGGGTCGTGGCATTGTCGTTGGCGCGGAAGCCGACTTCCAGGGCACGAGCATGGGTTCGGGCGGCTATAACTGGTCGCAGCCGGGCGTCGCGCTCAACTGGTTCGGCACGGTGCGCGGCCGTCTCGGCCTCGGCCTGACGCCGGCGCTGCTGGTCTATGGCACGGGCGGCTTCGCCTATGGCAGCGTCAACCGCAACGGCGTGCTCTATTATCAGCAGGGCTACACCGCGTCGCAGACCGGCTGGACCGCTGGCGGCGGCGTCGAATACATGCTGACCCCGGTCGTGTCGACGAAGCTCGAGTACCTCTACACGGATCTCAGCGGCGGCAACACCAACACCTGGAACAACTGGGGCGTTGGTCTGAACAACGTCAACAACCACACCCGCTGGAATACGGTTCGCGCGGGCGTGAACTACCACATCAACTTTGGCGGCGCGCCGGTCATCGCGGCCTACTGATTAATCAGAATGCCAGAAACAGAAGCCCGGCGCTGCGCGCCGGGCTTTTTTATTTGGCGGTTTTTTATCTGGATGACGCACATCGGCGCTCGACGAGACGCGCATTGGCGCTTTAACGTCTGCGCCGGGTCTGGCGCGAATTCCGGGAGTCTTGCGTTACATGTCAGAGGTCGGCGTCTCTACACATTCCGCCATGCAGGGCGACGGATTTTACAATCGGCATTCCGCCCTTCAGGAGGCCGCCATTCTTCAGGTGTTGCCTTTGTGGCGCTCCATAGTCGAGAGCGCGTCGTTGCGAAACGGCGGCTTTGTGCTGGCCGATTACGCTGCGTCGCAGGGCAAAAACTCCTTGCCGCCGATGAACCTCGCATTGGATACGCTCTTGCAGAAGGAGGCCGCCTTCATCGAGATCGTTCATACGGATCTGCCTTCGAATGATTTTTCGTCGCTGTTCGCCATGCTGGAGAATGATCCAGGCAGCTATTTGCGTCGCGACCCGCGCATCAGCGCGCTGGCGATCGGGCGATCGTATTTCCAGCCTATTCTGAGCGCCGGCAAAGTCGATCTGGCCTGGAATTCCTGGTCGCTTCAATGGATGAGCCGGCTTCCCCGGCCGATTCGCGACGGCATCTTCATTGACTGCTGCAAAGACGCCGAAACCCGACAGGCGTTTGACAGGCAGATGCAGGCGGATTGGGAGACATTTCTGACTTGCCGGTCACAGGAGATGGCGTCCGGCGGCGCGCTTCTCAGCATGTTTGTCGCCAACCGCTCGGATCTGCCGGGATGGGGGCCGTTCTGGGGCGCTTTCTGGTCGGTTCTGACCGAGATGAGCCAGGAAGGGCAACTATCCGGCGCGCAGCTGGACGCCATTTCAATGCCGATCGGCGCCAGAACCCTCGACGACATCCAGGCGCCTTTCGCCAAGGACTGCCGTTTTGCGAATTTGCGGATAGAGCATCTCGAGATGATGGATGGTCCCGATCCTTTCTGGGACGCTTATCTCGAAACAAAAGACGCCCGTCAGTTCGGCTGGAGCTGGACCAATATGGCGCGAGCGGTGGTTGGTCCGCTTATTTCAGACGCGCTTGCAGGAGAAGCAGCGAAAGATCGTCTGCTGAACGAAATTTTTGATCGTTTCGCCAATAAAATGGCGGCTGATCCGCAGCGCGTAGCGCATTGCCTCGCCGTGGTCGTGCTGCGCAAGCAGTAATCTGCGCGGGAAATTCAGCTGATCGTTCGTCAGCTCTCGGGGGAGGGGATCGGCTCGCCCGGCGTTCTGCGCCGCATCAGATGATGACCGGCATGCGGGCTTGCCGGGGTTTCCCATTTTTTTGCTGGATGCTGCGACGATCCGGCGGTCGGCGCATGTTGATCCGTGCGCGCATAATTTCTTTTCGGACGATGATCAAAGGCCTCAACCCTGTTTCCACACAAATGCACGGCGCGCGCGCCATGCTTATGCGCGACGCAGGGCGTAGCGGCGTGTGCCGGGGCGGAGAGCGGCAATATCAGCAGCGGCGTAAAGAGGAGGGTTAGGCGTCGCATCCTGCGAGTTTAGCGCATTTCGAGGGGATCGGGCCAGCGGATGGTCCTGCGCGCAAAGAGAAGGCAGCGCGGCGTTGCGGCTTGGTTTTTATCTAATTGATTGATTTAAATGGCAGGAGTGGCCGGGATCGAACCGACAACCCCCGGTTTTGGAGACCGGTGCTCTACCAGTTGAGCTACACTCCTGCATGTCCCGTAAGGAACGGGTCTTCAATGCCGCAACCGCGGCCCGGGCGCAAGGGGCGCCAATGGCCGGGCTGAGGGTTTCAGTCAAAAATCAGGAATTGCCGCCCGACAAAACGGTGACGGCGCGGCGATTCTGCGACCAGCAGGAGATGTCATCGCAGGTCGCCACCGGCCGTTCCTTGCCGAAGCTTGAGGTGCGGATACGGTTCGCGGCGACGCCATGGGAAATGAGATAATTTTTGGCGGCTTCCGCCCGGCGCGCGCCGAGGGCGAAATTATATTCACGGGTGCCGCGCTCGTCGGCGTGGCCCTCAAGACTGAAGCTGTAGCGTGGATATTGGTTCAGCCATGCCGCCTGCTTGTCGAGTGTCGCCTGCGCCTCGCTGGAGAGTTCGGTGGAATCGCTGTCGAAAAACACTCGGTCGCCGATGCTGGAGGCGAACTCCTGCTTGCTGCCCGGCGCGCCGACGCCGCCGCGCTCGATGCCGCCACGTCCGTTGCGTCCACCCACGCCGCCAGCACCGCCGCCAAGACCATCGGCCAGATCATCCGCCGGGTTTTTGGCGCAACCGGCAAGAGCCATAGCCGCCGTCAGGGCGACAGCGACGGCGATGCGACGCGCGCATGTTGCAAACAGCATGGGATTACTCCTGTTGTGGCCTCGAACTGGAGACAGTCCTATCCGCGCAGGGTTAAACGAAGGTTCCGTCAACCTTGATTCAAGGTCGCCGTTTTGCATGACATTTGTGCGAAATCGTTATTTGCCTAATAAAGGCTTAATTGGTTAACAGACGGTAAACGCCCGGTCAGGGCGTATAAATTTGTCCGTCCGGGCCTTTCCAGCCATCCTTGCGTTCGGCGAAACGCAGATCTTCATCAAACGTCCGCACGCCGCCGGGCTCGATATATTGCCGGCCCGGAATCGGGCGCGTGTCGCGGATCAGCGAGAAATAGCCGTCATTGGAGCAATCGGCGGCGCGCTTCGGCGTATCCGGCGCGCAATCGAGATTGGCGCCGTCCGGGAACTGCACCTGCGCCCGGAAGAATATTTCATATCCGCGCACTTCGCCGACGATCATGTCGAAATCGGCGCGTCGCGTCGTTTCGTAGGTGAGGAGCGTGTAGTGTGGGCTGAATCGTTTGGCGACAAGATGCGCGATCACCGAGCGGGCGTCTTCATCGCCCGGTCGACAACCGAGCAGACAGGCCGAAGCGGGCCCGGCGGCGAGAAAATTCACGATTGCGAGGCTTGCGGCGAGATATCTGCGCATATTTTCGTCCCGTAGAGTGAACCGCGTCTTTCAGGGCGCGGCGACAAGGCGGGCGACGCGACTTGCCGCTGGCGCGCCGCCCCCTAATTTATTAGGGCGGTCGGCTGCGGAGAAAATGACATGAACGAGGGCATCGCGCCTTTTTTTGCGCCTTTCACGATTTTGATCGGCGGCGCCCTCGTGGCGATTGGCCTGCTGTCCTTGCTGGACCTGCATTTCTTCAAAACGCCTTTGCGTGGCAAAATCTCGCTGGCGGCAGGGCTGGCTTTTATTCTGGCGACGCAAATGATGTTTGCGACGAGCACCGTCGGCGGACGCTATTTCGAAGGCCAGAAAACGCTGCTCACCGATTGCGAATATAAAGTGGAGCGCGATTTTCCGCTTGAGCGTCGCGATAATCCCAAGCTGATCAGCGAGAAGATCACCGCCTGCATGACCGATCACGGCTATGAGTGGAATACGGACCACGGCCATTGCAAGGAAGGGCCGCTCGCCACCAACGCCTTCTGTTATCTGCCGACCGGTCCGATGGATCGCAGAGTCGTCGCGTTTCAGATGGGGTTCGAATAATCAGAATAGCGAGCCTTGCCCGCCGCCCGAAGAGCCGCCGCGCGTTTTCCTGATCCGTGGCGCTGATTTGGCGTCCGTAGGGGAGGGCTCTACCGCGCCATCCACGCGGGCAGCGATGCGGCCATCCGAAACTTCAATATTAAGTCTTGCGCCTGACGGCGCCTGAGCAATCGAGCGCACCAGCGCGCCGCTTTCGTCGCGCACCAGCGCAAAGCCGCGCATGAGCACGGCATGATGGCTGAGCGACTCTTGCAATCGCGTCAGACGCGCCAGCTTTTCGCGACGCTTGTCGAGCGTTTGCGTGAGAGCGCGCGACAGGCGCGCCTCAAGGCTCGCCAATCGTTGCGCCGCATGAGCGTTTTCGCGTTGCGTCAGCGCGACGCGCGCCTGAAGCCCCTGCGTCAGTCGCGCTTTGAGGCCGTGCAGTTTTTCTTTCGTGCGCGCCAGCTCGGCCTGTGGCGAATGTCGCGCCAGCAGGCTCGCTGCGCGCGCCAGCCGCAGACGTTGTGCGTCTTGACGCGTACGCAGGCTAGTCGTCAGCCGTTCGCCGGCGCGGTCCAGCCGTTGACGGGGAGTCGCCAATAAATTTGTCGGCGCCGGCAGCACGCGGGCGAGACTGATCAGACGATTGCGCCGTTCATGCATGGCGCGGCTTGTCGCCGCTGTCAGGCGTCGTGCGCGGCTGGCGAGATGTTCGATCAATTCGGCGCGCACCGGCACGGCTTTTTCGGCGGCGCCGGTCGGCGTTGGCGCGCGCAGATCGGCGACGAAATCGATCAGCGTCCAGTCGGTTTCGTGACCGACGGCGGCGATCAGCGGGATCTGGCTGTCGGCCGCGGCGCGCACGGCGATCTCTTCGTTGAAGCTCCATAAATCTTCGAGCGAGCCGCCGCCGCGTGCGACAATCAGCACATCGGGACGCGGGATCGCGCCATCTGTAGGCAGGGCGTTAAAGCCGCGGATCGCCGCTGCGACTTCCGCCGCCGAGGTTTCCCCTTGCACGCGCACCGGCCAGACGATGACGCGACAGGGGAAGCGTTCGTTGATGCGATGGAGAATGTCGCGGATCACCGCGCCGGTCGGCGAGGTGACGACGCCAATCACGCGCGGCAGGAACGGAATCGCCAGCTTGCGACTTTCGTCGAAAAGACCTTCTGCGATGAATTGCTTGCGACGCGCCTCCAGCAACGCCATCAACGCGCCGACGCCGGCCGGCTCCATCGCCTCGATGACGATCTGATAGGCGGATTTTCCGGGGAAGGTGGTGATGCGCCCCGTGGCGACGACTTCAAGCCCTTCCTGCGGACGGGCGCGCAGACGCTGAAGCGTTCCTTTCCACACCACGGCGTCGAGCCGCGCATTGGCGTCTTTCAGCGAAAAATAGGCGTGGCCGGACGAATGCGGACCGCGATAATTCGATATTTCGCCGCGCACCCGCACGCGGCCAAAGCGATCTTCGACGGTGCGTTTGAGCGCCTGCGCAAGTTCGGAAACGCTGATTTCCGGCGCGTTGGTGCCGGACGTCGTTTCTGCTGCGTCGAATTCCGCGCTCATGCTGTGTTTACGCGGCTTCCGCCGTTTCCTTCAGCGCATGGCAAATCTGCGAAACAAGCGTTTCGACGAGATCGGGATCGTCGCCTTCGCCCATCACGCGGATCACCGGCTCGGTGCCGGATGCGCGCACGATCAGGCGGCCGTTGCCGTTCAACTTCTCATGCGCATCCTTGATCGCGCTCACGACCGTATCTTTCTCCAGCGCGCGTTTCTGGGCGCGGACGTTGCGCAAAATTTGCGGCAGCGGTTCGAAGCAATGACAGACTTCGCTGACGCGACGGTTCTGACGTTTCACTTCCGCCAGAACCTGCATCGCGGTGACAAGCCCATCGCCTGTCGTCGAATAGTCGGAAAGAATGACATGGCCCGACTGTTCGCCGCCGACATTATACCCCGCCTGACGCATCCGCTCGATGACATAACGATCGCCGACCGCCGTACGCTCCAGCGTCAATCCAAGCGAGGACATATGTCGTTCAAGACCCAGGTTCGACATGATTGTCGCAACCAGGCCGGGCTTGGACAGCAATCCCTGCTGCGCCCAGCTTGAGGCGACGACCGCCATCAATTGATCGCCGTCGATCACCTGGCCATTTTCGTCGACCATGATAACGCGGTCCGCGTCGCCATCCAGCGCAATGCCGACATCGGCGCGCAATTCGCGCACCTTGGCGCGCAGGGCGCCGGGATGCGTCGAGCCAACATTATTGTTGATGTTAAATCCGTTCGGCTCCACGCCGATCTGGATGACTTCAGCGCCAAGCTCCCAGAGCGCTTCGGGCGCCACCTTGTAGGCGGCGCCATTGGCGCAGTCGATCACGATCCGCAGGCCTTCCAGTGTGAGATGACGCGGCAGCGTGCGTTTGGCGAATTCGATGTAGCGGGCCTGCGCATCGTCGATGCGGCGCGCGCGTCCCAGATCGTTCGAGCCGGCGAGCTTGCGTGTCAGATCGGAGTCGAGAAGCTTCTCGATCTCCAGCTCAATGTCATCGGAAAGTTTGTGTCCGTCCGGACCAAACAGCTTGATGCCATTATCCTCGTAGGAATTATGCGAGGCGGAGATCATCACGCCGATATCCGCGCGCAGCGAGCGCGTCAGCATGGCGACGGCAGGCGTGGGGATCGGGCCAACCAGCAGCGGATCCATGCCGATGGAGGTGAAGCCGGCGACCAGCGCATATTCGATCATATAGCCGGAGAGGCGGGTGTCCTTGCCGATCACGACGCGATGGCGGCCTTCGCCATTATGGAAAATGAGACCGGCGGCCTGACCGATCTTGAGGGCCAGTTCCGGCGTGATTTTTTCATTCGCGCGACCGCGAATGCCGTCGGTGCCGAAATATTTGCGGCTCATGGAAATAGATCCCCGTATCACGAAAAATATTCTTCTGCTTTAACACAAAAACGGGCATTTTCAGGGTCGCGCCGCCGGCGTGCAGGTCATTGTTTTGAACTTGGTTTATATTAACCTTGCGGCGGGGAGACAGGAAAATGGATCAAAAAACACAGGCATCGGCGCAGGCGATTATCTATCATAATCCGGCCTGCGGCACCTCGCGCACAGTGCTGGCGGCCCTGAGAGAGGCGGGCTTCGAGCCGAAAGTGATCGAATATCTCAAGGATCCGCCAGATCGTAAAACGCTGGAGACATTGCTGAAACGCATGGGGCGGAACCTCCGCGAGATCCTGCGCAAACGCGGAACGCCCTATGAGGAGCTTGGCCTTGATCAGCCTGGCGTGACTGACGACGCGCTTTACGCCGCGATCGCCGAACATCCGATCCTGATCGAGCGGCCAATTGTGTCGATCGGCGACAGCGCCGCGCTGTGTCGTCCGGCTGAGGTCGTTAACGAGCTGATCGCCGCCGTCCGAAAATCATAAAAAAAGCCCGGCGATGTCGCCGGGCTTTCTGTTGGATCAAACCGGGTTCGGCTGCATGCCGCCGACATCCGGCTCTGGTTTGGCGCCGGTGGTCGGCACGGCCGTGCCGCGCGGCGGCGGCGTTGTCGATGCGTCTTCACGCACCGGCCGTTTTCCCTCGAGCAGCCCTTTCATTTCATCGCCGCTGAGCGTCTCGAATTCGAGCAGCCCCTTGGCGAGGATTTCAAGCTGCTCGCGTTTCTCGGTGAGAATACGCGTCGCTGTGTCATAGGCGTCCTGAACATAGCGACGCACTTCGGCGTCGATCAGTTGCTGCGTCGCCTCCGACAGAGCCGGCGGCCGGCTGGCGGAATAGCCCAGGAACTGTTCCTGCTGCGGTTCCGCATAGGCCACCGTGCCAAGCTTGTCCGAGAAGCCAAGCTGCGTCACCATCGCCCGCGCCACGCGCGTGCATTGCTGGATGTCCGACGCCGCGCCGGAGGTCACATTCTCGTGGCCAAATATCAGCTCTTCAGCGACGCGACCGCCCATTGCGATGGCGAGCATCGCGATGAGTTGTTCGTAGTTCTGCGAGATCTGATCACGTTCCGGTAGACCCTGCACCATACCCAACGCACGACCGCGCGGGATGATCGTCGCCTTATGGATCGGCATGGCTCCCGGCATGGTGAGTTGCACGAGCGCATGACCGCCTTCGTGAAAGGCCGTCAGACGTTTTTCGTCCTCTGTCA
>JALRFG010000041.1:10283-12396 GCA_023253795.1 Methylocystis sp. | reverse complement strand
ATGGCCGATCTGAACGAGATTATCGATCTTGGAGCCTTCGCCAATGATCGTGTCGCGTGTCGCGCCGCGATCGATGGTGGTGTTGGCGCCGATTTCGACATCGTCCTGAATGATGACGCGGCTGAGCTGTGGCGTCTTCAGATAGCCGCGTGCGCCTGGCGCGTAACCGAAACCGTCCTGCCCCAGCCGCGCGCCGGGATGAATGATCACACGATCGCCAATCAGCGTGCAGATCAGGCTAACATGCGCGCCAATCGAACAATGGCGGCCGATACGCACGCCGGGGCCGATCATCGCTTGTGCGCCGATGGTCGTGCCGGCGCCGATTTCGGCGCCCGGTCCGATAAAGGCGCCGGGATCGACGGTGACGCCTGTCTCAAGCCGGGCTTCAGGATGCACGATGGCGCCCGGCGCGACGCCAGTGGCGCCAAACAGCGATGACGGGGTCAACGCATCGGAAAACATCGCCGTCATTGTCTGCGTCATCGCTTTTGACGGATCGTCGACGATGAGCGCGGCGACAGTTTTGGGCAGCAGTGCAGCGTGAACGTCGCGCACAAAGCAGGCCGACGCCCGACAATTTGGGAGCGCTGCTGCGTAACGCAGCGAGTCGAAAAAGCAGAGGTCGCCGGGTCGTGCGCTCTCTAGCGGCGCGACGCCGGTGATTGCCGGAGATTCTTTCTGGAATGCAGGGGGGGCACGATAAATCGCCGCAGCGATCGTTGCGATCTCCTCCAGCGTAAAGGAATGCGATATCCGGAAAAAGGAGGGCGCGCTGATATCCGTCGCCATGCTGCTCGCGCCTCTCGTCGTCATAACGAGATGGATAACGCCGCCGGGCCAGAAGTCCGACGACGTATGTTGAAGGTTAGAAGTTGGTGCCGCCCGAGAAGCGGAAGTATTGGGTAATATCGGTTTTCGCCTTGGCGAAGGGGATCGCGTAGTCGAAGCGTAGCGGTCCCATCGGCGAATTCCACAAGATCGAGGCGCCGGCCGAAGCGCGAACGATCATGTTCTGGCTTTGCGGAACGACGCAGGTGCCCTGCCCGTAACCCGCCTGTGCGGAGTAAGGCGCGATACAGGTCAGGCCCGGAATGGTCGGCCAGTTGTTGTTCGAATAGTTGGTGCGGCCTTGATAGTCCCACAAGCTACCCGCGTCGACAAATCCCGCTGCGCGAAGTCCCAAATCCTTGGGCAATCCCCACACCGGAAACTGGACTTCCGCCGCGGCGCCCCAGTAATTCGTGCCGCCCAGCGCGTTGCCGTAGTTGGTGTTGCTGTTCCACGCGAGCCAGTTGTTGTCTCTGGGGCCAATACCGCCCGGTGAGAAGCCGCGGACCAGCGTCGGGCCAAGGTTGAAGTTATCCTGAATGCGCGGCTGATAACCGCCAAACGGCGTCAGATTACCCGCCTGCGCATGACCGATGGCCACCACGTCATCGAGATACGGGATCTCGTGGAAGTAGCGAATGTCGGTGGTCGAGCGAATGTAACGCGACCAGCCGCCGAGACCTGCGAAATCCTGGTTGACCATGGCGTGCCAACCATTATGCGGATTGCGGAAGTTGTCGACGTTGTCGAAGGTCACCGAATAACCGGCCAGCGAGGTCAGGATCGAGCCGGTCGACTCCTTGATCGCCAGCGGCGCTTCACCGTTCGACAAACAGTTGACGAATTGCGTCGGATATTCCGGTCCCGGCGCGAGCAGCGAGAAGCCCGGCGTCGTGCCCCACAAAGGCTGCGAACAGTCATTGTAAGGCTTGCTGGTGCTGTTCGGAATCGAGATCGTCGTATTGTAGATCGAGTAGTGCGGCGACAGCGTAATCTCGTCGGTGATCGGAATGCCGAATCGAAGCGTGCCGCCTTCGGTCGTCGACGCGTAGATCGAATATTGATAGGCGCGCTGATGACGGGCGAAGAGATCGAAGCCGGCGGCGATACGCTGGTCGAGGAAGTAAGGCTCCGTGAAGCTGAAGTTCACGCCGCTCGCGACCTGGCCGCCCTGCAACGACAGACGAACAGCCTGACCGCGACCAAGGAAGTTGCTTTCTGACACCGAGACTTCGCCGATGATGCCCTGGTTGGTCGAGTAACCACCTGACACGCCGAAGTT
>JALRFG010000041.1:0-10273 GCA_023253795.1 Methylocystis sp. | reverse complement strand
GATCCTCAACGTCGACAAAAAGGATCACGCGATCCGGGGATGAGCCGGGCTCGTTGGTGATCTTCACTTTCTTGAAGAAGCCAAGGCCATTGAGGCGGCGTTCGGCGCGATCGACGAGCACGCGGTTGTAGGCGTCGCCCTCGCCGAGATCGAACTCACGACGAATGACGTAATCGCGTGTGCGCGTGTTGCCGCGAATGACGATGCGTTCGATGTAAACGCGCGGTCCTTCATCGAGTAGGAAGTGGATCGCCACGGTCTGCGCCGCCTGATTACGCTCGCCGCGCGGACGCGCCTGCGTGAAGGCGTAGCCCTTCTTGGCGGCGGCGCGGGTCAGCGCCTCAACCGTCTTTTCAACGGCGTCGCCGTTGTAAACGTCGCCAGTCTTCAGCCGCAACTCGTCATTGAGCGCGTCGGAGGGAATGTCGGGAATGTGCGACTCAATATCCGCCGTGGAGACGTGGTACTGAGGCCCTTCCTCGATCGCGATCGTGATGACATAGCCACCCTGCGAGCCGCTGAGCAGACCGCCGCCTTCAAGCGTCGTTCCCTGCGGCGCCGCATCGAATTTCGCATCCGAACTGACGACGCGGAAATCGGCATAACCATTTTTCAGGTAGAAACGACGAATGATTTCAAGATCGGACGCGATGCGATCCGGATCATAAACGTCGGAAGACTTGAAGAAGGACATGAAATTCATTTCCGTCGTCTCCATCATGCCGACGAGGCGACGGGTGGAGTAGACGTTATTGCCGACGAATTTGATTTCCTTCACGCCGGTCTTGGAGCCCTCTTCGACCGTAAAGACGACATCGATGCGGCCATTGCCAAGCGGAACGGTGCGATAGCTGACCTTGGCGGCGGCACGGCCGGAGCGGCGATAGATTTCGGTGATGCGCGCAACGTCGGATTCCGCCATCGCCGGGCTGAACGCGGCGCGCGCCTTGGTGCGCAACTCTGGCAGCAACTGATCGGTTTTGATCTTGCTGTTGCCTTCAAGCGCAACGCGATTGATCGTATTGCCTTCCGCGACGCGGATAACGATGGAGCCGCCCTGACGGCTGGCGGATACGGATGAATAGCGACCGCTCGCGCGCAGGGCTTCCAGGCCCTTGTCGATGTCGGCGTCGCTCGTCCCCGTGAAATAGGACTTGATGGTCTCCGCGTCGGCGCGGTCTCCCGAAACAACAATCGGCGGCGCAGCGGCGACTGGCGCAGCAAGCGCCAGCGTCACGGCGACAGCCGCAACCAGTATGGACGAAGTTTTCCAGATACCGCGGAAAAAAGACATTAACGTTTGTCCTCGTCGCAATCAGTCCGCCCGAACGGCGCGGGGCTGTCTTGCTGTTTTCGGTCTTCGTCGGGGACGGCCAAAGAATCTCTGGCGTTAGCCAGAAATCTTCTACCGACTCCGTCTGACCCTGCATATCTGGAAAGAGTAATGATTTGATAATATGTCGAAGACGTGGCGTGAAAGTCACATTTCATGGTCAGCAAAGAGTTAACGCCCAAGGCGGGCGCGCAGGCTGCTCCCCCCTCTTTTGGCCGGGACCACGCTGTTAACTAATTGATAATCTAAGGCTCAGCTTAAGAAGCGCCGCCTGTGAGCCGCTGGAACAGACGCGCCAGATCATTGTAGGTCGAAAAAATCATCAGCGCTCCGACCATCGCCAGCCCGATTCTGAAGGCGAACTCCTGTGTGCGCTCGTTCAGCGCCTGCCCGCGGATCGCCTCAATGCCGTAAAACAGCAGATGACCGCCGTCGAGCAGCGGCACGGGCATCAAATTCAGTAGTCCAATCGAGACCGACAGCAGCGCGATCCAGTTCAGGAAGGGCGTTATGCCAACCTTGGCCGCCGCCTGGGCCACCTGGCCGGACATCTGGGCGATTCCAATCGGGCCTGAAAGCTGTTCGGCGCTTTCTCGCCCGGTGATCAGGCCGCCCATATAGCCAAGGGACCGACTGGAAATCATCCAGACTTCCTCGACCGCGAGCCCGAAAGACTGAACGAGCCCATATTTTTCCGCCCGCGAGTCGCCCGGTGCGGTTGAGGCTTGCAGGCCCAGCATGCCGATCCGAATCTTGCCGGCGGGGTTTTCGATCTCCCGCCACGCCGGAACCGCATCCAGATGCATGTCCTGACCATCGCGACGAATAACGAAGTCTAGTTTCTTCTCGGCCGACCCCGAGACGATTTCCTGCATCTTGCTGAATGCGGCGACGGGCGTGCCGTCAATGCTGACAACGACGTCGCCGGGTTTGAAGCCGGCCGCCGCGCCGGCGCCGTCGGGCAGCACGACGCCGATACGTGGCTCCAGCACGATCCGTCCGTTGACGTAGAGAATAGATGTCAACAATGCGATGGCGAGCAGAAAATTGGCAAAGGGGCCGGCGAAGACGATCGCCGCTCGCGCCCATAACGGCTGCGCGGCGAAGGTCACGGCGCGCTCGGTTTCCGGCATATTCTCCAGCGCTTCCAGATCAGGCGCGCTGGCGCCGTTGGCGTCGCCATGGAACTTCACGTAGCCGCCCAGCGGAATCGCTGCAACGCGCCAGCGTGTGCCGTAACGATCGACGCGCGACCAAAGTTCGGGTCCAAATCCCATGGAAAAAGCGTCAACCTGAACGCCGCACCAGCGACCGACGATGAAATGTCCGAATTCGTGAACGAAAACGACAATCGTCAGGAGAATGACGAAAGCCGGAACCATATAGGCGATGGTCGTTAGCGAACTCATCTGGGCAACCTTTGATCGCCGCGCCGGCGCCGCCGGGCGAAAGGACGAAAAGATTTAAATCGTCAGCGCTTCAGCCGTTGCGTTTCCGGCGAGGGTCGCGCGCGACCGCTCCCGCACCATCCGGTCAACCTCAAGCGCATCGGCGACGCTCGCCGGCTCCTTGGCGTAGCCGTCACGGACAGCCGCCTCGCACGCTTCTGCGACATGGTGGGCGATGCCGGAGAACGCAATACGGCGATCGAGAAAAGCTTCGACGGCGATTTCATTGGCGGCGTTGAGCACAGTGGACAAAGCGCCGCCGTCCGCCAGAGCGTCGTACACCAGCCGGAGGGCTGTAAATCTTTCGAAATCAGGCGCTTCAAAGGTCAGTGTTGCGATTTTCGCAAAATCCAGACGCTGGACCGGCGTGTTCAGGCGTTCGGGATAAGCGAGGCAATGCGCGATGGGCACCCGCATGTCCGGTGGCGCGAGACCCGCCGTCACCGAACCGTCGGCGAAGGTCACGAGACCATGCACGATGGATTGCGGATGAACGACGACCTCAAGCTTTTCGACCGGAACGCCAAACAGATGATGCGCCTCAATCAGTTCGAGGCCCTTGTTCATCATGCCGGCGGAATCGACGGTGATTTTTGGTCCCATCGCCCATTTGGGATGGTTGAGCGCTTCCTCGACCGTCGCGCGGGCGATCCGCTCCTTCGTCCAGGTGCGGAAAGGACCGCCCGACGCCGTAACGATCATGCGCTCGATGCGCGCCGGATCTTCGCCGCCGAGCGCCTGAAAGATCGCATTGTGCTCGCTGTCGACCGGCAACAGCGCGACGTTTTTCTCGCGCGCCGCGCGCATGAAGGGCGCTCCGGCGCAAACGAGACATTCCTTGTTGGCGAGGGCGATGTCGCGACCGGCGAGGATCGCCGCATGGGTCGGCTCGACGCCGGCGGCGCCGACAATCGCCGAGACGACCAGATCGGCGTTGCGGGTTGCGGCCTCGATCACCGCTTCGCGTCCGGCCGCCACCTCGGTGCGCGTGCCGGCAAGCGCCTGCTTGAGCGCCGCATAGCTATTTTCATCGCGCACGGCGACGAATTCGGCGTTGGTGGCGCGGGCGATCTCCGCAAGGCCTTCCGCGTCGCGGCCACCAGCGACGGCGGCGACGGAAAACTTCTCCGGCTCGCGTTGCAGCAAGTCAACGGTGGAGCGGCCAACCGAGCCGGTGGCGCCCAACAGGACAATTCTGCGCGGCGCCCGCGCCGACGACTCAGCGTGTAGGTTTTTCGATGTCATTGATATTGGTGCTTACCAGAAGAAGAGGCCAGCGGCTACCGATGCGCCGGCGCGGACCAGGCCGAGACCGGCGGCGAAGATCACCGCGAAGGTGAAGCCGTCGAGCCGGTCCATGACGCCGCCATGGCCCGGAATGAGCTGGCTCGAATCCTTGACGCCATAGCGCCGTTTGATTGACGATTCAAAGAGATCGCCGGCTTGCGAGACCGCCGCTACGATCAGGCAGATCAGGAACGTCGGGGCCAGCGCCAGCCCCTCGCCGGCGCCCATGCGCGCCGCCGCGAGCCCCAGCGCCGCGCCACTGAAAATCCCGGTGAGCGTGCCAGACCATGTTTTGCCGGCGGACACCGCCGGCCACAGCTTGGGGCCGCCGATCAGCCGCCCGCCAAAGTAAGCGAAAATGTCGGTGCCCCAGACAATCGCAAACAACATGGCGATCGTCGCCAGTCCGTAAGGTTCGGAGGCGCGCAGCACACAGACGGAAAACACCAGCGCGCTGGCGTACAAGACGCCTGCGCCTGCCCAGAGCCGACGAGGGGCGTCGGCCAGCGCCGCAACGCCGATTGCGCCAGTGGCGATGACGAGGAAGGCGTAAAACGGCAGGGAAAGATGGCCGAGGGCCGCCGCTGCGGCGACTGTGGCGCCCCCTGCCCCATAGCGAACTTCGAGACGCTCGCCGCCGATCAGCCGTTGCCACTCCCAGTTAACGGCGACGCCGGCGGAGAGCCAGAACAGAACGAAGAGGTCGCCGCCCGCATAAAGCGCGCCCAGCGCCGAGGCGATCATCGCCACAGCGGAAAGAACACGAGGACCGAGATCAGCAAAGCCGCCGGTTTTTTTGACGGGCGCGTCGCTCACGACGCCGTCTTTATGGCGTGTTGAGTTTCGACGCCTCCATAGCGACGATCACGCTGCGCATATTCATCCAGCGCGGCGATGAAATCGAGTTTGCTGAAATCGGGCCACAGAACATCGAGAAAAACGAATTCCGCATAGGCCGCCTGCCAGAGCAGAAAATTCGAAATGCGCTTTTCGCCGGAGGTGCGGATCACAAGATCGGGGTCCGGAATATCGGACGTATAAAGCGCGGCGCCAAACGCTTCGGCGTCGATCTGATTGGCGGCGAGTTCGCCCCGCGCGACTTTTTCAGCCAATGCGCGCGCTGCGGCGGCGATTTCCTGTCGACCGCCATAGTTGAAGGCGACGACCAGAACCAGGCCTGTGTTGTTTTTGGTGACGCGCTCGGCTTCTTCAAGCAATCCGACAATATCCGACGGCAGACCGTCGCGCGCGCCAATCACTCTGATACGAACATTATTCGCTTTCAATTCGGAGAGATCATTGCGGATGAAGAGATGCAGCAGACCCATCAGGCTTTGCACTTCTTCAAACGGCCGTGTCCAGTTTTCAGCCGAAAACGAATAAACCGTCAGATAAGCGATTTTCAGTTCAATGGCGGTGCGCACGGCGCGACGTAACGACTCAACGCCACGCCGGTGTCCTTCCAGACGCGGCAGTCCGCGCGCCTTCGCCCACCGTCCATTGCCATCCATGATGATTGCGACATGACGGGGACTCGCCCCGTCGTCCGGGGCGATCGCGACTTTCTCTTGAAGAACGCTTCCCGCCATAAATAATTTCCAGACGCCCTTACTGCAGATCGATCCGGATCAGACCTGCATAATCTCTTTTTCCTTGGTGGCGAGAACGGCGTCGATCTCCTTGATCGTTTCGTCGGTCGCCTTCTGGACATCGGTCTCGTGACGCTTTTCGTCGTCTTCCGGAATGGCCTTGTCCTTGAGCAATTTCTTTAACACATCCAGCCCGTCGCGACGCACGTGACGAACGGCGACGCGCGCTTCCTCGGCGTATTTATGCGCGACCTTGACCAGTTCCTTGCGGCGCTGTTCGTTGAGTTCAGGCATGCGGATACGCAGAATCTGGCCTTCGACCGTCGGCTGGAGGCCGAGATTAGCCTCCCGGATCGCTTTGTCTACGGCGATCACCAGCGCCTTGTCCCAAACCTGGACAGAAATCATGCGGGGTTCGGGAACGCTGACCGTCGCCACCTGCGTGAGGGGGGAATGCTGGCCATAGGCGTCGACATGGACCGGATCGAGCAGGCTGGCGGAGGCGCGACCGGTGCGAAGCCCACCAAATTCATGCTTGAGCGTGGCGACGGAGCCTTGCATGCGGCGCTTGATATCGGCGAGATCGAATTTGTCTGACATCGGTCCTGTCACCTGTTCTCTATCGGTTCCCGAAAGCGGGTTTTGACGTCTATCCGTGTTTTTTCCGTGGCGCTTGACCTCAGGGCGACACCAGCGTCGCCCGGCCCCGCCCGGCCAGCGTTGTGGTGATGGCGCCGGCTTCGGCGATGGAGAAGACAATGATTGGAATGCGGTTTTCTCGCGCCAACGCAAAAGCGGCCGTATCCATGACGGCCAGATTTTTGGCGATGGCCTCATCATGGGTCAGCGCATCGTAGCGTGTTGCCGAGGGATCGCGCTTGGGATCGGCGGTATAGACCCCATCGACCTGCGTCGCCTTCAACACCGCGTCGGCCGACAATTCGGCGGCTCGCAGCACGGCTCCGGTATCTGTCGTGAAAAAAGGATTGCCGGTGCCTCCGGCGGCGATGACCACCCGGCCCTTTTCGAGATGGTGCAGCGCGGCGCGGCGTGAAAAGGATTCGCAGACGGCGGGCATCGGCACGGCCGACAGGCAGCGCGCCGGCCGTCCCTGCCCCTCGATCGCCTGCTCCAGCGCGAGACCGTTCATCACGGTGGCCAGCATGCCGATCGAGTCGGCGCGGGCACGCTCGATTCCACTATCGGCGCCCTTGATGCCCCTGAAAAAATTGCCGCCCCCGACGACCACAGCAATCTGGTGTCCGGCGGCGCTGGCCGCTGCGAGATCGCCGGCGATTCGGGCCAGCGTCGCGGCATCGAGCCCATAGGCGGAGCTTCCCTGCAAGGCTTCGCCGGACAATTTGACGACGACACGGCTCCATTTCGGGGTGACGACAGCGCTGCTCACGTCGGCTCTCCTGCGAGAAATGGATGGATCATGCCATGGTCTTACAAAACCGGGCGCCGCTCCGGCAAGCCATCCGGACAAACCATCCAGAACTTGTCGCATGACGTCTGCAATTATCCCGATCGGGCGTTTGAGTGGCGTGGGGAAAGTTTTCCTTAACCGCGTCTTGAATTGAATGTTGCGCCAAACTGGAGGCGTGATGCGCTGTCAGCATGATTGAGCATCATGATTTTACCGGGATTTCGGCCCTGGGCCGCGAGTTCCTAAGAATTGGTTTATTTTTAGTTTTAGATCAATCATCTGCGTTTAGGTAAATTTTAAAAGCCTGCTGTTAGATCTCTTGTTGTCACGAGTTTGAGTACAGGTGCGAGTAAAAGAATGCATGAGACGAACCGCCAACGCGTAAAATATGTGATCGGCCCGGATGGCAGCCCGCTCACCATCGCCGATCTGCCGCCTGTCTCGACCAAGCGTTGGGTGATCCGTCGCAAGGCGGAGGTTGTCGCCGCTGTGCGGGGCGGCCTGCTGTCGCTCGATGAAGCCTGCACGCGCTATACGCTGACAGTTGATGAGTTTTTGAGCTGGCAGACGTCGATTGATCAGCATGGTCTGGCTGGTCTGCGCACGACACGTATTCAGCAATATCGAATGTGATCGACAATCCGCTGAGGGGATAAAAAAGGCCGGATTTTTGTCCGGCCTTTTTTGTTATTCGGAAAGATCGACGCCGACGCTGCGTAGCTTTTCGACGAGTTTCTTGCGCTCGAACATGGCGACGACGACAAGCGCCGCCAGCAGCGGGATGATCAGATAAAACAGTCGCCACACCAAAAGCGCCGCCAGCACTTCGACGCGCGGCACTTCCGGCATCAGATTGATGAACAGCAGTTCGAAAACGCCAAGCCCGCCGGGTGCATGTGAAACCAGCGCCGCGGAAAAAGACAGCAGAAACGCGCCAAGAACAGCGATGTAACCAGGGTTGCCGGTCTCCGGCAGCGCAAAATAGATAATGCCGGCTGCGCCGATCAATTCCGCCGGCGCAGCGAACAACTGGCGGTACATGATCTCCGGTCGCGGATAGACGATTTCATAGGATCCGACCCGGAAGGGCTTAAAATGCAACAGCGAGCCGAAGACGTAAACGGCGACAAAGCCGAGACAGGTCAGGCCGACAATGCGCGCCGTCGCCGGATTCGTCAGCAAGTCCGGCAAAAAGCCTGACAGGCGCTGCATCATGGCGGGATCGTAGGTCAGCAGCAATCCGCCGAGCAGAACATTGCCGAAAGCGAAGGTGTAGGAGCACAGCAGCACCAGCCCCGCCACCTGTACGGCGGTCATGCCTTTGCTCGAATAGGCGCGGTAACGCACCATCGCCCCTGAGAACACGCTGGCGCCGATGTTGTGAGACAGAGCGTAAGTCGTGAAAGAGCACATCGAGATGAAGACCCAGGAGATGTGTCTCACGCCAAGATGTAGCAAAGCGATCTGATCGTACCAGGCGAGCGCCGCATAGGCGAGCAATGTCGAGCAGGCGGCGAAGAAGTAATGGGATGGCGGAACGGCTTTCAGCGCCGCCCAGACCTCGGCGCCGACCGATTCCCCCTGAAATTCGTGATACAGCAGGTAAAACGACGCGATGACCGCGACGAGGCCAATTATCGGCCAGAATATTTCCGCCAGTTTTCTCATGCCGTCTGCCGCATTAGATGATGATCACGACGCGTCGCCGCGACGACCCCTCGCATGTCGAGACAATGGGGGCAAGGGTAAAGGCTTCGCGTGGGACGCGTTGCGGCAAGACGGCCTGGGAGTATGGCTAATGTCATTGATTTCACGAGCAAAAGGCCTAATCTTGGCGCCCCGGAAAGAATGGGACGCCATAACTACAGAAGACGTCGGCATTCCCAATCTTTATCGCAACTATATTCTCTATTTGGCGGCCATTCCGCCTTTTGCAAGTTTTATCAGCTCCTGGCTGTTTGGCTTTTATTCCCGCGCAACCCTGACCTATGTTCATTCCACCTTTGCCGCCGGTCTGTGGCGGGCGCTTGTCCAATATGCGCTTAGCCTGCCGGCGATTTTTCTCATCGCTTTCGTGCTGTCGATGGCCGCGCCCTATTTCGAGGGCGAAACGAATGACCGTCGCGCGCTGACGCTGGCGGCCTACGCCTACACACCAGCCTGGTTGGCGGCCGGATTCGGGCTGGTTCCCGGTTTGCGCTTTCTCGATTTTCTGGGCTTCTGGGGCGTTTATATTTTCTACCTTGGCGCAACGCGGATGCTCGGCGTGCCAAAAGATAATGTCGACGTTTATACGGTTGTCGCGCTGGCTGTGACGATGGCGACCAGCGCATTGCATGGCCGGATCGTTCACCTCATCGCGCCGGGCTTGATGGTTTAGCGTCCCATCGTGCGGTGGCGGCGTCGTCCGACGCCTTCGCCTCGACCCAGTCGCCCTGCGCGCCATCGACGCGATGGGTTTTCTTCCAGAAGGGCGCGCGGGTTTTGAGATAATCCATCATGAACTCCGCCGCCGCGAAGGCTTCGGCGCGATGACGTGCGGCGGCGATTACCAGCACGATCCGCGCGCCGGGGCGGATCAGGCCGTAACGATGAATGACCGTTAGCCCCATCAGCGGCCAGCGTTCCAGCGCCGCCTCGGCGACGCGCACGATCTCCGCTTCCGCCATGCCGGGATAATGTTCCAGTTCGAGGGCGTGAAGCGTTCCCGCTTCGTCGCGACACAGGCCGGTGAAGGCGACGACGGCGCCGATATCGCGCCGTCCCTGCGTCAATCGCGTTTCTTCGGCGACGACATCGAAGTCTTCAGCCTGCACGCGCACGGTTGGCGCGATCATCTTAGCCGCCTGTCATCGGTGGAAAGAAGGCGATCTCTCGCGCGCTAGCGATCGGCGTTTGCGTTGTGACATGCATCTTGTCGAGCGCAGCGCGGACGCTTTTGCGATTGGCGAAAGCGGCGGCGTAACCCTCGCCGCGTGCGGCGAGCCAATCGACGAGTTGCTCAACGGTCTGGACGCTCGCCGGCGGCGTGATTTCTTCCTCCGCCACGCCGATGCGCTCGCGCACCCAGGCGAAATAGACGGCTTTCATGCGGACTCGTCTTCCCCGAAATGCACAATCGCCGCCTGTAAATAATCAAATCCTGTGTACAAAGTCAGCACGGCGGCGACCCAAAGCAGTCCCTCCC